>NZ_LWMT01000059.1 GCF_001639265.1 Methanobrevibacter filiformis | reverse complement strand
TAATATGAAACTAACCAAATATCACCACTACAACTAATAGTAACATAGACAATATTAATAAATATTGCTTATACATGATGTGATAACTATTATTAGTTTGAAATAATTCAATACAATAAAATAAAACGCACAGTATTGAAAAATTATAAAATAAAAGCAAAATTAACATGAAAAATAAGTAATAATAAATATATAAAAAAATGTAATAACTTACAAAACGTAATAGCTATTTAAGTTATTTACATAAAAACTCATAAAAGCACATATTGCTAATTTAAATAGGTTTTAAAGTATTTTAATCAAATATTATTTTTTAAAAAATAACATGCTCACAACCCTTCAAATTACTCAATAGAAATGGACAAATGAAAAAGTTTATATATGTTCATATGAATACATGTTCATATGTCTAAAGTTTGTGAAATTAAAAGTATCAGAAATGAGATTGTTGAAGAAGTTTCTAAAAAAATGCTCCCAGAAGAGAAATACTATGAATCTTCAAATACGTTTAAGATATTAAGTGACTTTAATCGAGTTAGAATCATCGATGCTCTAAATATTGGAGAGTTATGTGTCTGTGAACTATCATTATTACTCGATATGAGTCAATCAGCAATATCGCACCAACTAAGACTACTAAGAAATAATGATATTGTGAAATTTAGAAAAGAAGATAAAAAAGTCTATTACTCTTTAAATGATTTTAAAATAACTGAATTAATAGAGAAGGTGCGTAATATTGAGTAAAAAAGATAGCTGTTGTGATCATGAAGACCCTAACCATCATGAAGAGAATGAAGGTCACATTCATGAAGACCATGGTCATGGGGATGAATGTTGCACTGAAGATCATAATCACAAGGATGAATGCTATGATGATCATGATGGATGTTGCTGTGAATCAGGAATACTTGAAAACATTGACCAAAAATCAGAAAAATCAAATAAACCATTAATATTAATGGGAATAAGTGCTGTGCTTATAGCATTTGGGCTTGTGTTAACTTTATTCAATCAACCTCATATATTATTTGGATTTACAACTATAGAAGAACCAATATCCTTATTAATATTTTTAGCTGTTGTAATAATTATAGGTAGAGGAATAATAAAACATGGTGTAAAAACCTTTTTAAAAGGAGAAGTGAAAATTGAGCTACTTGTTACAATAGCTACAGTCGGAGCATTTTTACTTGGAGATGGATTAGAAGGTGCATCACTTATGACCTTGTTCTACTTAGCAGAATACATAGAACATTTTGCATTAGATAGATCTAAAAGATCATTATCAAAATTAGTTAATTTAAATCCAGATATAGCTATTCTTAAAAAAGATGGAGGGGAAGTTGAAGTCAATGTCAATGATTTAAAAGTAAATGATATAGTTATAATTAAGCCAGGAGATAAAATCCCAATTGACGGAGTAATAATAAATGGAAACACCTCAATAAATCAGGCATCAATAACAGGTGAAAGTTTAGCTGTGAGTAAAGCAGAGGGAGATGATGTTTATAGTTCAACCATTAATGAAGAGGGATATATTGAAATAAAAGTTACTAAAACCTCCGAGAACACAATATTTGCAAAAATCATCAATCTAATTAAAGAATCAGAAGAGAAAAAAGCAAAAATAGATTTATTCATTGATAAATTCGCTAAATACTATACTCCAACAGTTGTTCTCATAGCTATTTTTATAGCTATTATCCCACCAGTAGTACTTAAAGAACCTTTCCTTCAATGGATATATAGAGGTTTAGTTTTACTTGTAATATCATGTCCATGTGGATTAGTTATCTCAACTCCAGTTTCTATGGTTTCAGCTATTACTGCAGGAACTAGAAATGGGATCATAATTAAAGGTGGAGAATATATAGAAGAATTAGCTAGAATAAAAGCTATATTATTTGATAAAACAGGAACATTAACTGAAGGTAAGTTAGAAATAAACACAATCACTCCACACAAAATAATTACAAAAGAAAAGCTCATTGAAATAGCTTGCAGCATTGAAGGAAAATCAAAACATCCAATAGCTAAAGCATTTAATGAATACAAACAAAATAATGATATAAATGTTAAAGAGGTCCATAATTTTGAATCAATAGCAGGTAAAGGATTAAAAGGTGTTATAAATAATGAAACATACTATATTGGAAAGAAAGATCTTTTTGATTACAATGAATCATTAAAAGAAGAAATAAATTTAATTATAGCAAACAACACAAATATTGGAAAAACCAGTGTTATTATTGGAGATAAGACTCAAATATTAGGTTTTATAAGTTTAAGTGATAAAATTAGGGAAAATGCTAAAACAACCATATCTGAAATTAAAAGTAGTGGAATCAAAACTATTATGTTAACAGGAGATAATAAAAGTGCTGCAGATAATGTTTCAAAACAAATAGGACTTAATAGCTATTATAATGACTTACTTCCAGAAGATAAATTAAATAAAGTTGAAGAGTTAGCTATTAAATATAATGATGTAGCTATGGTTGGAGATGGAGTAAACGACACTCCTTCACTTGCAAGAGCAAATGTAGGAATAGCTATGGGAATGGGTGGAGCTGATGTAGCAGTTGAAACTGCAGATATAGTGTTGATGCATGATAATATATCTAAAATATCTACATTACTCAATATAGCTAAAAAAACAATGAATATTGTTAAAGAAAATCTTATTATAGTAATAAGTATTAAATCAATAATAGCTATTTTAGGAGTTTTAGGTTATATAAGTTTACTTGAAGCTGTTATTCTTGGAGATATGGGAATAACTTTAATTGTTGTAGGTAATGCATTGAGAATACGGTGATTGAACTTTAAAAAATAATTTTTTCCATTTCACTAATCATTCTCGTGTTTAATCAATATTTAATGGAATATTATAAAATTTGGGGTGCAAATGAATTTTTAAATAGATTCCTAATTCTAAAATGTATGAGGAGTATCTCATATAAAATTAAATTTTGAGCATTTAATCTTTCTTTTCACATGAAAATTGAATAAAATTCAATATTAATTGAATTTAGCTGTTTGTCATGTTGAATTTTACATTTGGAGGTATTTTTGTTGATTTGATTTCATTAATATTTTGTAAATCTTTTTGAATTTGCCTCTCCTCATTTTCCTATTATTCTATTTAGTTTTTTATAGTCTTGTGAAGAATTAACTTTTAAAATACTTATTAAATCTCTACTTTCGTCTAAGAATAGATAATTCATATAATTCACTCAATATTATTAATGGATTCTCACTATTCTCTTTTTATTATCAAAATCAGAGTCAAAACTAGCTATTTCATATATTTCTAAATCTTTCATCAAGGCAATATATACTGCATCAAAAAAGCTTATTTTTCCATTATATTTAACAAATTCTTTAAATGCATTATCAAATATGTAGCTATCTTCTATGGTTATGAATTTTTGTAATATATTATATATTATAGCAATATCTTTTGTTGGTATTTTTTTCCTTAAAACTGTTATTGTTTCAGCTACAACTAGTTTAGATATAATTTTTTCTTCGTTTTGAATAGTTTTAGCTATTTCAACAGCTCGCACATGATCAGTTTCTTTTTTCACAAATAATGATATTAATAGCTAGCATCTAAAAATATCATAGTTCACCATTTCGTAGTTTCCTCACTTCATCAGTAGCACTAAATGGTTTTGGTGCTGTAACTATTCCTGCTAATTTAAGAAAATTATTTCCTTTAGTTTCCTTCTGTTTTTCGGCTTGTTTTTCAAGTAATAATCCTTTTTTTAATAATTTATTAATCATTTCAGTTTGTGTAGTCTTTTTTCTATTGGATATTGCTTTTAACTCATTTAGTATACCTATTTCAATATTCACAGTAGTTTTAATTTTTTGAGTTTCCATTATTACTTGCTCCTAATATTGTATGCTAATTTATATGGTATTTTTACCATATAAAAATTTTGGTCATAATGGTCATAAATGGAATGTCTACATTTTAGTGAAAAAGATTGTATTATTAAATTTGCTTATAGTAATAAATTAGACATTAGTATTTTAACTTTTAATTTGAGTTTTAATAATTAATTAACTATTTGGGAAAATATTATATTTTTTACATTTTAAATGTTATCATTATTTCACTATCCTTAAAAATTATCTAAAGTAACTCTTTTTTCTTTTTTAATAGCTGAATCTTCTTGTGTTTCTCCAAGTAAGATTTGTCCATATTTTCCTCCTCCTCCTAGAATTATTTTTAAGGTTTTGTTTCTAAAGGATTCAATAGCTGGAGCAGTTATACTATCAACTTTAGCTATTTCTTCTATTGGTGTGTTTATAAGAATGTTTATTTCGTCTCCAAGATTGTCAGTTAGTATTTGCCATTTGCTTTGAACTGTTTTTGTTGTAGCTCCTTTTTCGTAAACCATACTGATTATTTCAGCCAGGGGCATTAAATGGACATATGGTGGTCTGTGTTCTGGATGTTTTGGGATGTCATAATCACTTATTTCTGATATTCTGTAATCAACACCTTTTTTTATTTTTCCACCACATGGACATTTCATTTTGTTATCTTTCGCGATTAAAGGGTCGATTAGTTTATGACATTTTGTACATGCAGTCATATGATACTTACCCAAGTCTGCTACTAAACCATAGTTTGTTTTAATATTCTTCTTTTTAATTGCTTCTTCAAGAGAGGAAAATGATAGGTCATTCATTTCTATTTGGTTAAATTCTCTACCAAGTCGATGTGGCCATGGTGAGTGTGCATCTGAATTTGTCAGAAATGGAATATCTTTTAGTTCTTTCACTGTATCTGCCATATTAGTGTCTGCTGAAAGTCCAAGTTCTAAAAAATCAGGTAATTCACCGTAACAATCATATATACTATCAATTGATTTGTACATTCCAGTCCAGGGGGTGAATGCGTGAGCTGGACCATATAAGCATCCGTATTCTCGTGCAAGATCTCTGATTTCTCCTCCTTCCATTTTTACTCTACATCTTCCATCTGTATCCTTGTTTTTTGAATCTAAGCTATTTGACATTTCTCTAGCTATTTCAATATTTGGAATAATAAATAGATGGTGAATTTTACCTTTCCCTTCAACTTCAGCAGTTATTACGAAGTTGCAGTCTTCCTTTGAATATATTCCATCTCCAGAGTAAGTTGTACTTTCTTCAATTATGTCTAACCATCCTTGATGGAATCCATCTCCAGTTCCAACAAGTTGAAGTCCTTTAAGCTTTGCCTGTGGTGCAATATTGTTTATAACCATATCCTTAGAACTTGCCATAGCAAAACAACTATGAATATGTAAATCACTGTTAATTAGCATGATAAAATATTATTTAAAGTAATATATTAAATTTATTAATTGGTTTAGTTTTGATTGGCTGTGCAATAATTAATTTTTCAGTTGATGGATGACAGTGAATTTTCTTAGTTGTGGTTAGATTGTAAATTATTTTTTGTAGTTTTTTTTATTTGTTGTCTATGTTTTTCATTGAATATCTATT
>NZ_LWMT01000058.1 GCF_001639265.1 Methanobrevibacter filiformis | reverse complement strand
AATAGATATTCAATGAAAAACATAGACAACAAATAAAAAAAACTACAAAAAATAATTTACAATCTAACCACAACTAAGAAAATTCACTGTCATCCATCAACTGAAAAATTAATTATTGCACAGCCAATCTATTAAAAAAAAAACAAAAATTCAAAGAGATTTTGAAAAATTAAAAAATTTTTCGAAATCATTGTACAAGTATTATTTTACTAATTCTGCACCTTCATCAATGACAATTTTACATGATACTGGCATTTTCATTGCTGCTCTTCTTAAAGATTCCTTAGCATCTCCAAAATTCTTTTCAGATGTGTAGATTGAAAAGATTCTTTGGTTTCTTTTAACAACAGCTTCTGAACTTACAGATTTACCGAAAGCTTTTCTCATACCATCTTGCACCCTATCTGCTCCTGCACCAGTAGCCATAGGATTTTCACGAATGATATTATGAGGATAAACTCTTATTTTGAGATGGTAACCTAACCTACCAGCTTTTCTTTGCATGAATCTGTTAGATGCAACCCTTCCAGCCTCTAAAGCATTGTGAGTTATACGAGCTGGTGTTTTAACAGCTAAACTTACAGCTACAGGGAATCTTTGAGATAAATTACCCATATCATATTGCACTATCCTTGAACCAGGAATTTTCCTTATATATTCTCTTCGTGAGTATGCGCGAACCATTAATAATCCTCCAGATTAAAATAATCTTTAATTAACTATTTAATGTGTTTACACTAAATAATTAAGATAAATAAAATATTGTATCAAATATATAATTAAGCTTAATAATAAAATTAAACATTATAAAGAAGTTTAAGATTGAAATAACTAATCCATAAGTTATTAAATTAATAACTAATCGATAAATTAAACTAATATTATAATAAATTAAACTAATATATAGTAATAAAATACTATTACAAAAGTTAGTATTAAAATAATATATAAAATTTAGTATTTATAAAAGTTAGTATTAAATTATTTATTCTAATAACCATTAATAAATGTTTCTTAAAAATATAATTAATAAAATTTTTAGATTAATATCTATTTTTAAATACTAAGATAAAATATCTATTACTAAATAATTAGATTAAATAAATATAAAACTAAGATAAAATATCTATTACTAAATAATTAGATTAAATATATAAAAATGTAACGGATGAAACAGCCAATTAAAAGGAGGATTAAGGAAGTATGAAAATAGCTATTAGTGGAAAAGGTGGAGTTGGAAAAACCACAATCACCAGTACACTGGCATATATACTATCAAGAGACCATGAAGTCTATATTATCGATGCAGATTCTGATATGAACCTCGCAACAAGCTTAGGAATTAAAAATGATGTAATTCCAATAGCTAAAATGAAAGACTTGATTAAAGAACGAACAGGAGCAGATCCAGATCAATCATTTGGAGAAGTTTTTAAGATGAATCCTAAAATAAAGGATTTACCTGAAAAACTATCCATTGATGTTAAAGGAAATGGAACACTGAAACTTATGGTTATGGGAACAGTTGAAAAAGGTGGAGAAGGTTGTATATGTCCAGCATCAGTGATGTTAAAAGCTATTATGAGAAATATAGTTGTTAAAAAGGAAGAAATAGTAATATTAGACATGGAAGCTGGAATAGAGCACTTTGGAAGAAAAACTGCAGAATCAGTGGACACCATGATTATAATAGTAGAGCCTGGGCTAAAATCAATAGAAACAGCAGGTAGAATTAAAAAATTAGGGAAAGATATTGGGATAGTTAATATAATAGCTATTTTAAACAAATGTTTTAGTAAAGAAGATAAAGAATTTATTGAAGAAGAACTAAAGAAGATGAATATCAATTTAATTGGAATTATACCCTTTGATAATAATGTTATGAAATCAGATATTGAAGGAAAACCTTTAATAAATTATATTGATTCGCCTGCACTTAAATCAATTGAAAAAATAGCTAAAACCATTGAAAAAGAATTGAGTTGAAATAAACGTAAAATCCTAAAACCAAAAATAATTTATTTAATAAAGAACATAATTATAACATCATAATTTAACTATTACAATATTTATTACAATTTTTATTTTAAATTTAATTAGATACTATGAAAATCAATGCTAAAATTACAGTTGAATATAACGAAGTAGAGACTGCTAAAATTGTATTTAAATCACTTAATCCAGATAATGGAGATTATTTAGATTCTAATGTCCAAGATAATATTCTTAGCTTTAATATAGAGTCGGATAATCTTGGAACCTTTTTAAATACAGCAGACGATTTAATCTTCTCTGAAATAACTATAGAAGATGTTTTAAACTCTGCATCGAGTGAATAAACACATTAAATTTAAGACACTAATTTTGAAATTTAAGAAAATCCTTAATTTTCTAATGTTTAAAATCTCCAATTTTAAGGTTAACTAATTGTAAATACATTGATGAAATTTTGCAATAAATTAATTCTAATTAATTATTATAAATAGGACTAAATCAACTTAACAGGTGAATTAATAATGAAATTTAAACTTAACGGAAAAGTCATCTTCAATAAGAAAATAGAAGAAGCTGAAGAAGACATTAAAACATTTATAGATGAAGCAAATAATGAAATACTAATTAAAGGTACAAACGAAGATCAAAAAGATAAGGGAGCCCATATAACCAACTGGAATATATCAGATAATGATTTAAATCTTGAAATTATATCTGGGTATAAAGTTAGAGCCCATGATGGACTTCTTAGAATAAAAAACCCTTTAACACAATTACTTGGTAAAAAATATCACATGGGGGTTCGAGGAATATATATTGACAATTATGAAATAGCTATTCCAACAGGCAAAGATGGATATGAGTTTAATAAAGAAACTGCAGAATCTTTAGAAGATATCAACAATATTGAAATCAATGAAGACAATGTTGTTATAACAATGAAAGATATTGATGAAGGAGCTATTAAAAAACAAACAGTAAATCGTATTATTAAATTAATCACCAATAAAAAAGAAATAGATGGAATCATTGCTGATGAAGGAGACGATATAACAAGTAAAATAATAACTAAGTTTAAACCTGGAGAAACAGTCTTTGAAAGTCCTAAATTTAAAACATACTTTGAAGGAGATGTTACAGAAAAAGCTATTGAACTTGGATGGATAAAATCTTTCCCAGGACGAGGACAATGGTTTTATGGACCAGAAATAACTGCACTTCAAAGAGTTCTTGAAGAAATTCTTCTAGAAGAAGTAATTGAAAAACTTGACTTCCACGAAGCACTATTCCCTAAATTAATACCACTAGAAACCATGAATAAAATGAGATACTTAGATGGTCTACCTGAAGGAATGTACTATTGTAGTCCTCCAAAAAGAGATCCTGAATTGTTTAACAAGTTTAAAAATGAGTTAGCTATTAACAGAGAAATACCAATGGAGTTACTTAAAAAAGGACTTAAAAATCCAGGTTATGTACTGGGAGCTGCACAGTGCGAACCATTTTATGAATTTTTATCCCACGAAGTAATTGATAAAAAAGAATTACCAATAAAATTGTATGATAAAAGTGGATGGACATATAGATGGGAGTCTGGAGGAGCAAAAGGAATTGATAGAGTCCATGAATTCCAAAGAATTGAAACAGTGTGGTTATCCACTCCAGAAGAAGTAAATAAAATAAGAGATCAGACCTTAGAATTATCTCAAGAGTTAGCAAATAAATTAGAACTTGAATGGTACACAGAAATCGGAGATGATCCATTTTATCTTGAAGGACGAAAAGCAGAAAACAGAGGAATTGAATTTCCAGAAGTCCCAAAATACGAAATGAGACTTAAAGTACCAGGACAAGATAAAGGAGTAGCTGTTGTATCTGCAAATGTTCATGGAACCCATTTTATACAAGGATTTTCTATAAAAGAAGCTCATGGAGAAAAAATATGGACAGGATGTACTGGTTTCGGTCTAACAAGATGGATATTTGGAGTACTTGCTCAAAAAGGATTTGATGACAATAACTGGCCAAAAATAATAAAAGATAGAATTAAAAGTGTTAAATCACCTAAAATCTTAACATGGCCATGATTAAGTCATATTATTAGATGATTAATCTTAATTCCTATTTTTTATTTTTAATAATAGCTATTTTAAAAAAATATTAATAATAGTTAATAAAGAAATAGCTATTAAAAAAGAGTATTAAAATATAATTATTACTTTTAAATTAACTAATCATAACTTTAAAAAATATGTGGAGCTTAAATATGAATTGTCAAAATCATCCAGATAGAGAGGCTACTAGTAACTGCTCAGTTTGTGGAAAACCTATATGTAATGAGTGTACTTTAAAAATTGGAGGTAAATCATACTGCCAAGATTGTGCAACCCAACTTATATCTGCAGGACAATCACAAATATCAGCAGATCCAAAAACAAACACAGAAAACAACAAAGATAATACCGAGGGACCTAAAAAAGATAAAAAAGAAAACAATGTAAATAAAGATAATGAAAATTACATTAACATGAAAGAAGTTATTGAAGCTAAAAAACAAGAAGAACTTAATAAATCTGATCCAGAAGTTGAAGCAAAGTATGAAAGATACTTAGAAGACTTACATCATGATGAAGAAGAACCAATCCAACCAAAAAAAGAAGAAAGAAAAGAATTATCCCTATCTGAGCAGTTAGCAAAATATGAAGAAGAAAACGGTTTAATTATACCAGAAAAACCTAAAAAAGAAGAGCCTGAAATGGAAACATTTGTTCAAGAAGGAATAACTATAACAAGAGCCAAAGATAACTCTTATCACCGCCCCAATGAAGAGTATCATGTTTCAAGACAAGAATATAAGCATCCAATAAAAGAACAAAGAGAATTTTCAGACCAAGACTCAAATAACTACAAACCAGTTTCTCTACATCAAATACATTATAAAAAAGAAAAAGAAGAAGAGAATAAAGTAAGCTTAATGGATTATGTACTAATAGCTATTCTTGCAATCTTAATAATGGTTGTAACATTCTATATATTAAACATAATATTCAATCAAGGTTCAGACCCTACTGAAGCAATAGCATTAATTAGAACGTTAATCTAATTAAATTTCTTTTTTAAAAGTACACTACCCATTTTCAATTATAATTTCCTCATTATCAACATTTTTAAGAAGAGAAATCAAAGATTTATCTAAATTTCCGTTACGAAATAAAAATTTGAACAAAAGTTATTCTTAAATGTAATTATATAACTAAAAATAATAAGTATGACCATATAATACTACTCAAATGTTAAAATTTTTCAATTTCCTCAATGGAAAGACCTGTGATTTCACTTATCTCATCTAAAGACATATTCTTATTTTTCATACTAATTATATATTTTCTCTGTAAATTTATTTCTCCTTCTTTTATTCCTTTTTTAATCCCTTTTATCTCTCCTTCTTTTAGCCCTTCTCTTCTGGCTGTGTTCATTGCTGTTGTCATATCTGATAGTGCCATTTCTCTCATTTGGTAGGCACGTAATG
>NZ_LWMT01000057.1 GCF_001639265.1 Methanobrevibacter filiformis | reverse complement strand
AATAGATATTCAATGAAAAACATAGACAACAAATAAAAAAAACTACAAAAAATAATTTACAATCTAACCACAACTAAGAAAATTCACTGTCATCCATCAACTGAAAAATTAATTATTGCACAGCCAATTAATGATGTTTTGATACAATAGAATTTTTATATTCGATATAATTCTTAAATTTTCTCAAAAATCCTTGTATATTATTCAGGATCCTCACTTAATTTAACACTACAAAAGCAAAAAATGTTATATATAATAATTAATGCACAGTATCTACAATATATTATTGAATAATCATTGTTTTATTTATGCTGCTATAATGAATGGTTTAAAGGATATTTTTTAGATTTTAGCTGATGATTAATAGTAGATTAATTTTTCTACTGTATACTTTTTAGATATTACTGCTTTGTTTTATTATTATTAATAGCTAAATATTTTCCCTAATATAATTTAATTAAATTATTTTTTATGTATTTTATCTACGAGCAAACATTAGTATAGGTTTTATGATAATTTTGATTTTACATTGTTTAATAAATCATATATATTTTATTTGATTAAATTAGATTAAATTAGTTTAATATATTGTCTAATCAAATCACAGCAATACATCATCAATGATGCAATACTCTCATGACCAGTTATTCCATAATCCATATATTATCATTAATGTATGGTATTTTTGAATTGTCTCCTTTAACTTTTATTTAAAATTAAGTTTTTCATAGTTTTTCATGTATATTTTTAAATATAAATTTAATTGTGTTATTCCTTAAATTATTCAAACATGCTTTTTGTCACTTCATTAAGTTTTGAATTTAATATTTTAGCAGATACTAATATAATTATTACTGACATTAGCCCAAATATTAAAAGTCCTGCTGTTGTTCCAGTATTATTCATATTAACATTACTTCCACCTGAAAAAGCTCCTGAAGCTTTTTGAATGAAACCTGAACCCAATCCATTGTAAGGTCCTATATTGTTATTTTTTAATAAAATTGTTCCATTATCTGAAGTTTTAGGCTTGTTTAGGTCATTATTTGGATCAGTATTTGAACTATTATTATCATTATTTGAATTAATAGTTGGACTATTATTATTTGAATTACTATTATTATTTATGTTATTGGAATTATTATTATCGGTTGAATTAGAATTCCCACTATTTCCAGAGTTTTCATTTTTACCTAATAAGTCTTCAATTATCTTTCTTATTTCATCAAAATTAGGTGGATTTACTGTTACATTCACAACTTGATTATTGTTATTGTTATTATTTTGATTTTGATTTTGATTTTGTAGATTATTATTAGTGTTGTCATTGGTTTGATTTTGTAAAGCATTGTTGTTATTGTTGTTATTATTATTTGTTGTTTGATCTCCTCCAGTCATGATATTATTCTGATCTCCTCCATTTTGAGACATATTATTGTTTTGATTTGTATTTTGTGAATTATTATTTGTTTGATTTGTATTTTGGCTCTGGTTTAAACTAGAATTAACATTTTGATCGCCCTGTGTTAGGTTGCTGTTTTGGTTATTATCTTGTGTCTGGTTATTTGTATTATTTATTGATGGGTTTTCTGGAGGTTTTGGTGTGATTGGAGGAGTGTTATTCTCTTCAGGTGTGTTATTTTCGATTCTAGATAACTCTTCATGAGGAGTTTCTTTTAGTAGTTTAGTAAATATCAGAAGATCTTGACCTGTACCCAATATATTTGCATCTTGATAACCATCTCCCACCATACGGAATGTCCATTCTTCTAAATAGTCTATCCATCTAGTAACATTGTACAATGTGCCATTGATCTCCTCTAATGTTGTAATTTTTTCACTTGAAGGCAAAGTCTTATTAACTTGATATCCATCTGGATAAGTTACAAAAGGTATATTAGGATCATCTGTTATTGGCCATATATGTGGTTTAATCAGATTATCAAAAGAATCAGATAAATTAGGATAATTTTGCCAGTTATTTACGATCCATTCAATAACTCCTTCTTTTATAGTAATATTAGCTAATGTATTATAAAGCTGACCATCAGATAAATTACTGTTATGGTGTTCTACACAGGAAAACATATATTCAACCCATTGTCCATCTTCATTAACCATAACACTATTTTTACTCCTATTAAGATAAGCATTATCAATAGTAAATAGCTGAAGATTAGGTAAAATACTGTTGTTAACGTTATTTTCACGAACAGTAGCATTGGTATTAGAATTACTATTATCAGTACTGTTAACATTACTACTATAATTATTTGAGCTAGATTCTGTACCAATGAGATTATTCTCATTATCACTTATTTCATTTGATACAGACTCCAGTTCAATATCTTCATTTTCATTAATTGCTTCATTATTTTGATTATTATCATTTGAACTTGAAGATATTTCATTATTTGAGGCAGTATTGGTAGGACTATCTAAGCCATTATCTACATCCCCACCCTCGTCTAATTTACTGTTTACATTGCTCTGTGAATTTTCTGAATCTGTATCTGCATAAGAAACTGCAGCTGTAACAAATAATATCAACAGAATAGCAAACATAACCTTTTTATTCATATAAATTCTCCTTACATACTTAGTTTTAATTAATAAAAGCATTTCTTATATTTAAAATGGTTTATTTTTGGAAATAACTTTTGATCAAACTTTTTTTAAAAGTTTGAAATGTTTGTTTCATATTAATAAAAGCATAATTAATGCTTAAAATGCTTTATTTATGGAAATAACTTTTGATCAAACTTTTTTTAAAAGTTTGAAATGTTTGTTTCATATAAATAAAAGCATTTCTCAATGTTTAAATTGTTTATTTATTGAAACAACTTTTGATCAAACTTTTATTTCCAGAGGAGATTTAGAAAAACCTTTGATTCTCTTTTCTAAAAGTTTGTTTTATAAATAGATGTTGATGTGCAAATATAGCTAGTATAAGTTGAATTTTAAGAATAATTACTGATTTAGTAGTATTTTTATTTTCACAATATTTTTTAATAGATTATTGATTTAATTAATTGATTTCATTGATATTTAGATTCCATTAATACATTAATATTTTATTTTAATTTAACAAGTTTAATTTAAACACCTGAATTATTGAATTATATATATTTTTGAAATTGCTTAATGCACATCCATATAATAATATTAAATTAGTTGAATATAAATGTTATTAATTTTAAAAAAATATATGATTATATTTAATTTTTTATAATTTAATTAAAAAATATTCAATTTAATTATTAGTTAATAGCTATTTATTTAATTATTTAGACCATATCTATTTAACTGTACATGGTCTAATATACTGTTAATTCTACAGATAATATTTAAATTTCATTATTTAAAGAACTAAACATTTAAAAAATTAGTATTAACTATATCACCAGATAAAACAAATATTAATTTTATTTAAATTAATTTTATAAGTAATATTATAATTTAAAGTAAATTAATAGGTTCAAAAATGTTATTTTTTAGTTAAAAAATAATATTTAATATTATACAATAGTATAATGAATCAATAAATTATTATCATTACTATTATTTTAGCATTTTTACTAAATAAGATATAAAATAATTATATTTTAATACATTATCAAATATTTAATAAATTAAATTCGTACATATGTCAACTAATTGATTATATACAGATTAAAACATCCAAAATATACTAATAACTCTTAAGAAGATTAGTTTATTATTATTTATTCACCAATAGAATTAGTTTTATATTAAACAAACATCTAAAATATACAATAGATTATTATTTTATTTAATTAGTTTATTAATTAGTTATTATTATACTATAATTATGTTATAATAGCTAGATAGTTACATTACATATCTTTTGGACATATTACATTAAAAAAAAGTATTCAATTCATATTACTATCAAAATAAGTTATAATAAGTTATATATACATAATACAAGTAAATTTATATATTAATTAACCTATTATTAATCTAATAATTTATTATATATTTCCCATATTATAACATCATACAGTTTTATTCTATGGTTTTATTCTATAATTTTACTGTATTTTTTCATCCTACTCTTATAAATAGACAATAAATTTACAGTAGAATAATCTATTGGATATTTTATCTATTGTATCCTAAAATGTCTTAGAATGATTGTAGATTTTATTGGATTATTAATTGGATAGTCTACAGGATCGTTTCTGACTTTATCACTAATAGATTCATAATAATTTATATCTATTGAATTTTCACTAGCTATCCATGCTTTGTATTTATTTTTATTGATTTTCCTTATTTTATTTACAAATATTATTATTTACAATATATATTTTATAGACTTAATTTCTATTCTAAATAATTCACACGAGCAATTATTAGTATAGGTCGTGTTTAATTTTATTTATGTATCCATTTCATTAATATTGTATTGTATAACCTTAATTTAGAGTTATTGATTATATGTCTCTCCCCCAAATTTCTATTTCTCACATTCTTTACATGTTTCAATATTTCATCTATTCAAATATGAGCCCTTTAAGACTATTATCCACAGTTTTTTGAAATTATTTATATTTATATAATTTATCTATATACAAATAGCTACAATTGTAATAGCTATTATAAGCTATTTTAAGTTATTATTTATTATATAGCTCATCAATTGTTTATTACATAGTTAATTTACCAGATATTCAATTAAGTTAATTACTATATTCTATTTATTAATTCCATAGGTTTTGGCTAGCTAATAAATAGTACAAATAGTAATAGAATATGTTCATATTTCCAGAATTGCTTTGAATACTACCAGAATTTCCATTATTTAATAAATAGGTCATTAAATAATTAAAAAATGTATTTTGTCCTGTGCTTCCAATACTTCCAGAATTTTCTCCAGTATTATTACTTACAATATTACCTTTATCTAGAATGTTGTTATTATTATTATTATTATTATTAATATAACCATTGTTGCTTGCTACATTATTTAATAAAAACATCATGAAGAGGTAATCATATAATGAGCCACTTCCTAAGTTTCCACCATTAGAATTATTTCCAATGTTTATACTTCCATTATTTTCCCCATTATTGTTTAAGCCAGTGCCTCCACTATTATTAACATTGTTATTATTGTTCACGGGATTATTTTGTAAAAGTAACAATAATAAGTAGTCATAGAAGGAATTACCGCTTCCAAAATTATTCCCATTATTTTGTGTATTGTTATTAGTATTTAGTGAATTACTAGTATTTCCTAAATTGTTATTGTTATTATTATTCACTCCATTAGTTGCTCCATTTCCACCATTATTTTGCAAGAGCATCCATAATAAATAATCATAGAACATATTATTATTGTTGCCATTGTTAGTATTGTTATTATTCACTCCAGTACCATTATTAGCTCCTAAATTATTGTTATTATTGTTATTGATGCTATTATTTACTCCAGTACCATTATTAGCTCCTAAATTATTATTACCATTATTATTTTGTAATAAGTATAACAAGTAATCATATAAGAAATTACCAGTACTTCCACTAGCAGGTTTAACTATGAAAGAATCATTTTTGCAATCATTTGAGCCACCATTTGAGCCACCATTATTGTTATTATTGTTATTGTTATTATTATTTGATCCAGAATCAGATGATCCAGAATTTGAGCTTGAGTTTGAATTTGAGTTTGAATTAGAACCAGATGACACATCATTGTTGTTATTTTGGCTTAAATTTACATTTACATTATTGTTTTGATTATTATCATTAGTTTGATTGTTATTGCTTGTTTGATTTAAGTTCACATTCACATTCTGATCGCCATCATGTGACTGATCCACATTTACAGATTGATTATTTGATGGATTGACACTTACATTATTGTCTATGTCCACATTTTGATTATTATCTTGATTATTATCAACATTAACAGTTGTGTTGTCAGTGAGATTCACAGTATTATTAATAGTTACATTATCACTATTGTTGATAGTGTTGTTGTTTGTGTTGTTAAGGGTGTTATTGTTAGTATTATTATTGGTATTATTGTTAGTATTGTTATTAGTGTTATTATTGGTATTATTATTAGTGTTATTATTAGTATTGTTATTAGTGTTATTATTGGTATTATTGTTAGTATTATTATTAGTATTGTTATTAGTGTTATTATTGGTATTATTGTTAGTATTATTATTTGTATTATTGTTAGTGTTATTGTTAGTATTGTTATTAGTGTTATTATTGGTATTATTGTTAGTATTGTTATTAGTATTGTTATTAGTATTATTATTAGTATTATTATTTGTATTATTGTTAGTATTGTTATTAGTGTTATTATTGGTATTATTATTGGTATTATTGTTAGTGTTATTATTAGTATTGTTATTAGTGTTATTATTGGTATTATTATTGGTATTATTGTTAGTATTATTGTTAGTATTATTGTTAGTATTATTGTTAGTATTATTGTTAGTGTTATTGTTAGTATTGTTATTAGTGTTATTATTGTCTCCAGGTTTGGTAGAGTTATCTGGTATTTCTTCGTAGGTTGATTGGTTATTAGTAGTTTGATTTCTGTCAAATATGATCAAATCTTGACCAGTTCCACGTTGAGTGGAGTCTTGGTAACCATCTCCCACCATACGAAAGATCCAGTCAGCATAAGTTTCAGTCCATCGTGTAACATTGTATAGTGTACCATTTATATATTCTAAAGTAGAAGTTTTAGGGGTTGAATTTAGGACTTGATGTACTTGATAACCATCAGGATAAGTTACAAATGGAATATTTGGATTGTCGGTTATTTGCCAGATGTGTGGGTTTAATGCTGCCATTGACTGAGCTGTAGTTGGATAATCTACCCAATTATTTACAATCCAATCAATAACTCCTTCTTTTACTATAATTGAATTCATTGTATTGTAATGTTGTCCATTGGTCAAGTTACTGTTGTGATGCTCCACACAAGCAAACATATAACTTACTTGTTGTCCATTTTCATTCACAATTACACGATTATGATTTAAATCAGTTATTGCATTATCTATAGCATAAGGAGTTATGATTCCATCATCCTCATCATTTTCAACACCATTTTCAGCGTCGAGAAGCTGAATTCCTTGGTCATATGGCATGAAACTACTATTATTATTAGTTTCAGCTGATGTATTTACATCTCCATAACTTGTAGAATTTAGATCTCTAGAACTTACAGAACTTGTATTATCACTATCAACATCGCTGTTTTCAGTTAATGTTATAGAATCTTCAGAGCTTTGTCTTGAAACTTGATTGTATACTACATCACCATTATTAGTTTCTTGTGAAGCCGTATTATCAGAGATTCTGACGTTATTTTCTACATTTGAGTTGTTTGCAACATTATTAACTGTTGCATCGTTACTTACTACATTATATCCACTATCAACAGATTCTGTAGTTAATGCACTTTGAATTCCTTCATTAGTCTCATTGCTAGTTTCTGCAAAAGAAAATGCAACAGATAAAAGTGAGACTAATAATATAAGGAATATTATTTTCTTTTTATCCATATAAAGTCACCTACTATTCTGTACTATTTCGATTTTTAGTGTATTAGTTTTTAAACTATTTTCACTACATAATCTTAATTAATACTCTAATTTAAGCGATGCGCAATTATAAAAATTTAATAATTAATTAATGGAGTTATAATTAACTTTAACTGACTTTAATGGAATTTTTAAAATATTAATATAGTTATATTCCAAGTTACAAACATGACATTGATTAATTGCAAATTAGAATAAATTTATTGTGTTTTGAGTTTAACATTGATTAATTGAAAATGTGCTAGATTTTATGTCGTTAGTTATAATTACTAGTTTACTTGAAATTTCTGTATTTATTGAACAATTACCATATTTTTATGAAATCATTGCACATCTTATAAGTATATCCCCTAATTACTATATAAATATTATTATTTTACTAAATAATAAGTTATTTGTCTAATTTAATTTGGAATTAACTAAAAAATTTTCAATAATTTTCTTAAAAAATAGCTATTATCTAATTATTTAGACCATATCTAATCAATTGTTTATGGTCTAATATACTGTTAAAATGAGTTTAATTCTATTAGTAATATTAATAAAATAAAATACTGCTATGTACGATATTATTATGCTAAAATAGATATTTTTTAGATTATTATACTAATTAATAATTTATTAGTCTTTTATTTTTAAAATAAATTAATATTAATCATTTAATGCATAAAATAACTATTTTAATTTTGTAATTGTATAAATTAAATATATTATATAAAATTCTATTATATACTTATTTTTGTATAATATATCCCAATATAGTTAAAAAAATTCATTTTATTAGTTGAATCCACTATTTATAAATTATATTTTAATATTTTTCATATTTTTTGCTAATTTAATTTAATAATGTTTAAAAATAGATAATATAAACTAACTATAATATAATTTCCTAAATATATTGTATATTTTTTATATAATTTATTAAATATATGCTATTAATTAAGATTTATTATAAATATTATCACTATAGCCTTAGAAATATTAGATTCATATCTAAATTATATTCACATTTTCTGATTTTTTAATATTTATTCCTAAATATTTATATTCTAAAAATTAATTTAATTTTTAAATATCATTTCATAATCAGTGAATTCATTAGATATTTATAGTAAATTATTTTACCTATTATTGACAAACATTTATAAAGAAAATATTTTATAGATATACTTAACATAGATAAATTGATTAAGTTAAATTTCAGAAAATGATTAACTAAAAAAATCTTAATAAAGTAATTGAGAGTTATTACAAAAACAATTAATTGAAGAGAAAAACATGACAAATAAAGCTAAAGTTAAAGCTGAAGCAGAATATAGAGTATTTTATAATGATAATAGTTTTCATTTGGATGATAAAAAATTCAAGCTTTTGAACTCCATTAATCAAAGTGGGTCAATTACAGCAGCTACTAAACTAACTAAAATATCTTATAGAAGTGCTCTTAATTATATAGATAAAATCGAAAAATCCTTAGACATTTCGCTTGTTTCCACTAAAAAAGGAGGTAAAGGTGGAGGAGGAAGTTCAAAACTAACTGCTGAAGGTAAAGAAGTATTAAAACAATGTAAAATAATAAATGCTTTAATGAAACTTCATACTAATGTAAATGAATTCGAAGCAGTTATTACCAAAATTGATAAAGAAAAAAAAGTCATGCTAATTGATATTAATGGAATGAATATAACTTTACCATTAAATGAAGAATATTCTGCAGGAAACTCTATCTTAGCATTAGTTAGCTATGATAATATTTTCATAATGATCAATGAATGTGAATCAAGTATTAGAAATTTATATAAAGGAACTATAAATGAAATATCATTACATGGAGAAATAATAAGAGTTAAAATTGATTTGGGAGTTTTGAAAATCTTCTGTGATATTACAAAATCTGCTTATGATGACTTAAGATTATCTATAGGAAAAGAAGTTTTTGCTGGTTTTAAAGCAGCTTCAATAGCTACAATGAAAATATAATTATTGTAAATTAAGTTATGATTAAATATTACATTAATTAACTTATTATTGATTTATTATTAACTTATTATCAATTTAACTTATATTGATTTAATATTAACTTATTATCAATTTAACTTATATTGATTTATTATTAACTTATTATCAATTTAACTTATTATTGATTTATTATTAACTTATTATCAATTTAACTTATTATTGATTTATTATTAACTTATTATTTAATTACAAGGTGTTTTATGTTACAAATACTTGTTGATCCTGAAAAATGCACTGCCTGTGGAACCTGTATTGATGCCTGTCCAAAAGGAGAAATAATATGGCATGTTGATAAAATTGCACATGCAAATAATCTGGAATATTGTCATGTCTGTACAATTTGTGCATCTAAATGTCCAGAAGATGCAATACTTGTAGATAGAAATGGTCCAGGAGACAAAAAAGTCCATAAACATGAGCATGTCCATGGAGACGACCTATTCAGTTGATTAAGATATTGTGAATTTAATAGGGACGGAGGAATCATAATGGAGAGAATTGCTGAGGTATCAAGAAAAACCTCTGAAACAGATATTAAAATTAAGCTTAATTTAGATGGTGCTGGCATATATAATATTGATACAGGCATTAGATTCTTTAACCATATGCTTGAATCATTTTCAAAACACAGCTTATTTGATTTAGATGTTAAAGCTATTGGAGATGTTGAAATTGATGATCATCATACAATTGAAGATATTGGAATAGTTCTTGGTGAAGCTTTTTTAATAGCTATTGGTGATAAAAGAGGCATAAAACGTATGGCTCATGCAATTGTACCTATGGATGATTCAATTGCAACTGTAGCTATTGATATTAGTGGAAGAAGCTATTCTAAAATAGATGTATCGTTTAATGATTCTAAAATCGGCGATATGACTTCTGAAATTATTCCACATTTCTTTGAATCATTTGCAAGTACAGGAAAAATAAACATTAACGGAGAAGTTAAAGGTGGAAATGATCACCACAAATCTGAAGTACTATTTAAAGCCTTTGCTAAATCTTTAAAAGAAGGAGTTTTTATTGAACACAATAACATTCCAAGTACTAAAGGAATTATTTAGTTATTTACCACCCAATCGTTTAATATATAATACATATCTACTTTTTTAAATTTCATTTTCAAATTCTTTTTTAGGGTTAATTTTAATAAACCATTATATAAATCATTAAAATTTGCAAAATTTTCTATTTTTAATTTTTAAAATCGAAGATTTTCTTTAAATTTTAAATTTAGTGTTTTGCGAAATCAATGTCTTAAATAGAACATTCCTAGTTTTTAAAATTGTTTAATTGAATAATGTATTTTATCTTAGTATTGATATAACTAACATGAATTTATCATAGATTGAATAACATTTTATAGTAATTAATGTATAATAACCAATTTTATCCAATTTTATTGAAAAATATCCCAAGTTATTGATGTAATTCTTGTTAATACTTATATATCAAAAGGAATATAACATGATTTAGCAAGAGGGACATATGATAATCATAAATCATATAGATGGAGGAATAACATGGGAAATGAGAGTAAAACATATCAACTTAAAATACAGTTCAAAAATGATAATGAAGAAGTCATCAGAAGAATTAGAATATTTGGAGAAGATACATTTGATGATTTAAGTAAATCAATATTAGAATCTATTGAATTTGAACAAGACCAACTCTATGCATTTAGTTTAGATGACGATTTCTTTGGACCTTATAGCTATCATATTCATCCAGATTTAGATCAAGATTCAACATCTATAACCCTTAATGAAACAGGAATCAGAAAAGGACAGCGGATAAGATATCTTTATGATTTTAAAGTGGAATGGGAATTTGATATAATTGTTGAAGAAATAAAAAGTACTGATAAATATGAAAAAATAGCTATTATTGAATCTGTTGGAAAACTTAAACAAAATTATAAAAGCAAATCTTAAAAGTTATGTTAATATTATTTTTAAAAAAAAAAGAAAAAATAATAAACCCAATTAAGGGTTTAAACCACTAAAATTAAGCTGGTTTATCAAGTAAAGCTGTTTTAGTTACGATTGCTCCATCTTTGTTGTGAGGAGTTCTAAGAACAGTATCGTTTGATTTTTCTATGTCTCTTGCTTCAGTTGCTAATTTAGCAGCTACGCCTATTAATTCGTGTGCTGCAGCAACTAAAGGTATGTATTGTTCAGCGTCTCGTACCATGAAACAACCTTTAGTGTCAATATTAGCTACTGTGGAAGCAGCTTCGTATGCTGCAATAGCTTTAGCTTTTGCATATGGATTAGCGAATCCTGCAGCTTCAGCAGCTTTTTCAGCAGTTAATATGATTTTTGGTAATTCTAAATCTTTTCCTGCTTCAACATCAGCTATAAGTCCGTCAATAGCGGTTTGAACAAGTCTGTAAGCACCAGTTAATGATAATACTTTAATAACATCTGCATTGAAAGAAGCCATTTCTGTTGGATCGAGAAGTTCTCTTCTTGCACCAATCATAGGGTCTCCTTTAACGATTATGTAGCCTAAACCTTGTTCGTTCATTTCATCTTTCTTTGAAGCTCCAGGAGCATCACCAATTATTACAGCAGGGATGTCATAGCCAGATAATAGTTCTCTTGCTTTAGCAGGTCCTGGTGCACCAGGGTTTGGGCTTATGAATATAGCAAAATCAGGGTTAAATTCTTTAACTTTAGGAACAACTTCTTCTACTTGTTCAGGGTTCATTTTTGCTCCAGATCCTATGACTCTTACATCAATATTAGGTCTGTCTGCTCTTTCATCTAATAATAAGTCTAATACTGGTGAAGTACCAATATTTCCGCTTTTGATTATTCCGATTTTAACTACCATTTTATCACATTTAGATATTTATATTTAAAATATATTAATATATTCTGTATTATTAGATTTAGAATTTAGAGTATAAAATAATTTTTGTTTTGATTTTAATCATTAACTATTTAAGAGATAAGTGTAATTTTAATTAGTACACTGCTTCACAAAATCAATGTTAAATATTTATACTAATTAGCCTTTTTTCTTTCTCGTGATATAGATAGTAAACTTCCAAATCCACTTCCTTTACCTAAGTCATTGTAATTATTAATAATGTCTATTATATTCTCAATAGATTTTTCACTATTTTCGATTAAATTGCCTCTAGGTTTCGTTAAATGTAATAGTTTTTCTGGAATATTTTCTGATTCTATAATTGGAATATTCAATTCTTTTGCAAGATCATTACTTCCTTGGTTTTTATGGAATCCTTTGATCTTTATGGCTGGAACATCCAAAACTCCGACTTCCAGTGTCATACCCATTCCTGCACCATAGATTGTTGATTTAGCATGTTTTATCAAACTTAAAATGTCAACGTAATTGTCTAAAATTATGATATTATCATTATAAATGAATTTATTTAGATAATCTCGATCAAACCTATATGGTGCAATTGCAACTGGATGAGGGATTTTATTAATGGTATTAAATAGTTCTTCCATACTTTCCTTTTTCAGATCCCCACCTAAAACTATTAGAACATACTCATCAAACCGATCTGATAGATATAAACTTTTAACTTCTTCTTTTGTTTTTAGATTTCCATCTTTTACTGTATCCTTAATGTATGTTACCATTGGGTATCCTTCAATGTTTTTAACATTTTCTAACTCATAACTATTTCTTAAAAATAGCTCATAACTTTTAGATGGTGCTGTTATCATGTTTGCAAAAGCTATTACTTCTATTGGATTGTATATATCTTGTTCGATGTGTATTACTGGGATTCTAAGTAATTTTGCAGCAATTATACTTTTTCTAACATCTCCTGCATTTCCACAACTTATTAAAAGATCTATTTTTTTCCCTTTTAATCCTTTAATAGCTTTTATAATATCTTTAGCTATTAGGTAAAATAGATTAGCTTTTCCTGTTTTTTTCCCACCTGCTCTCCTACTTTTACCTATTGGATATATATCATCCACATAACCCTTTAATAGGCTTTCAACTCCTTCAGTGTGAGTTAAAGCTATAATTTCACTTTTATTCCATTTTAATTTCCCTAATTTCTCAAGGTCTTTCATTCTTTTTATTATAGGAATCAATGTTTTTGCAGGTGCAATTTCACAAGCAATAGCTATTTTCATTATATCAACTACTTAATTCGTTAATAATAGTTATGTTTCAATTTTTATTATTAAAACAGTTTTATTAACTTTTATATTAATTGTATTAATTTAATTTCATTATTATTATCTATGTTAATAGTTGAACTTCTATTAAATGATTGTGATTATTAAGTCATATTTAATAATTTAATAGCTAATTAGTATTATGATTTTTTTCCTTATTTTCCTTATTACTCTTAATTATTGTGTAAATCATTAAAACAATAGCTATTAAATAAAATATCCAAACAACCAAATCTGTTGGTCCAGTTTCAATCCAAACTATTGTTTGAGCTAAAAGTATTCCATAGAATGCAGTTAAATAATATTTAAAATGTTTCTGTAAAGTATGTAATGTTTTTAATATAAATCCTAATGAAAACATCTGAATAATCATACCTAACAATCCAAAGTCTAAGATAGCTGGACCAAAAATTGTTGAGGTTAGAGAATGGACTTTAGTAGTTACAGTTCCACCAACAAGAACTCTGGGATCAACAGAATTAAAAAAACCAGTTAAAGTATAGTAAGCTAAGTTCCCACCAGTTGCACCTTGACTTTGAATAGCTTTGTCTAAAATGTTTAAAGTAAATCCTGCCCTATAAGAAATTAATTCTAAGGGCCCAATATCCCAATGTTGCCATTGTATTGATTTAACAGCTATAAATCCAATAACTATTAATAAAAAAATAGCTATTAACGTAAACACCAAATAATGTTTGATTTTAAAGTCTCTAGTGTAAAATAATGTTATAAAAATACTAAGAATAATTACAATTGGTGTTGTTCTATAACCTGTAAGTGCAAATAATCCAAGACCAATAACAAGAAGTAAATAATGGATTTTTCTATTATATTTTGCAAGTAATAGATTAATTCCAATTAAAAAGAATATATATGAAAATAACCATAATTTAGTAGCAGTATAAATCTTTAAACGACCACTAAATAATGGAATTCCTCCTAAAAATGTAAAATTAATTATTTGAAGAACTATTCCAATTAAAACCATGATTATAAGTAATTTTTCAATTAAGTCATAATGGTCTTTTAATTTCAGTTTAGCTATTTTAAATTTGCTAGTTATTGAATTAGTGTTTAAATCTTTAAATAACTCTTTATTTACTCCTTTTTTTATTATTAACTTACTAAATTGAACTCCAAGAACTAAAAATATAAGACCAATAGCCATATAAATATAAACATTCATTGTTGGATGAGGTAACTTACTTGTAAAGTATACAACTGGAATACTGACTATTAAATACAATAATGTGAAAATAATTAAAATATATGGGTGAAATATGTCTATATTAGATATTTTATCTATATAATTAGCTATTTTTTTATTTTGCAATTTTTAACTCCTTGTTTAATTGTTTTAACATTGTTTTAAGGGAATTTATTTTTCCTAATTAAATATAATCTAAAATTTTAGTAGCAATAGCTTCAGATAACTTCACTGGCACTGCATTACCAATCATTTTGTAACCATCCCCTATGTTATTATAATAAAAGATAAAATCATCTGGAAATGTTTGAATTCTCGCACATTCCCTTACAGAAAGTCTCCTATAAGGTTTTGGAGAGTTTGGATCAAATATCCTTTTATCTTTTTCTATTTTTACCATGGGGCTTGCTTGAGGATGGCAAGGAGCATGCCGACCTCCTGCCTGTATTGTAAATGAGGGTTCATTCCATTTTCTAACTCTGTTTCTTGACATATACATTGAAGAAAAATCACCAGTCATGTATTCATGGTTAGGAATTTCTAAATCTTTTGGATGATTCGCTTTATTTTTGTCTTTTGCAGGTAAAGGTTCTCTTAAATCTCCAATAGCTTCTTTTAGATTTATTTTCTCACTTTGAGGTTTTGGAAAAATAAAATCAGAATCAATCTTTTCACTAAAACCTACAATAAAAACTCTTTTTCTATCTTGAGGCACTCCATAATCACTTGCATTTAATACTTGATAAGAAAGATTGTAACCTATACCTTTAAGAGCATTAATAAATTTAGTAAATTCATCAAAATGAGTTTTACAAACTAAACCTGGAACATTTTCCGCTAAAAAGAATAATGGTTTTTTAGCTTTAATAAGCCTAAGATAATGATACAGCATTTCTCCCCTTGGATCTTTAATACCTTTCATTGCTCCTGCTAAGCTCCAACTTTGACAAGGAGGACCACCAACAAATCCTACTACATCTGGTATTTCATGAGGTTTAATGTGTTCAATAGATTTTCTATTTATTTTCAGACCATGGTTTCTCTCAAAAGTCTCCCAACATCCTTTCCAATTATCATTCGCAAAGACAAACTCATATCCTGCATTGGAAAAACCTAAATCTAAACCTCCAGCTCCTGAAAAAAATGATGCTACTTTCATTGTTCATCCCCTTATTAAAATTGATTCAATTAACTTTGCAGGGTTATTAGGGTCTTTTACCTTAACTTCCTCAATAGAAATATCTTTATCATTTTCTATAATTTTTCTATCTTCATCTGAAAATGAATCATACTTTCCTTTTCTCATTAATCCATAAATACTAAATTCCTTATCTGATTCTTCTTTAAATAGGTAACTATAAACATCAAGAGGATGTTCAATCCCCCACATCCCTCTAACTCCCAAATAAGTAATTCCTAAAGGATCAACATTGTTTATTCTAGCTATTTCATTGGTTTTTGAAAGAGATAATTCTGAATTTTCAAGAGGATTTCTTACTAAATTAAATATTTCATCATATCTTTCGTGATTTGCAGCATAAATATCCCCATAAACAAAGAAAATGTTCTGTAACTGTTTTTTTTAATTATCCCAATTACATAAAATTCTATTAACATTACTTAATTCAGATTTAGGAGGATATATTTTTTCAAAATCTGTTTCTTGTAAATTTTTAATATTTAAAATAGCTTTAAGAATGTTAGTATCCATTTTAATCCTCGAAATATACTTTTTATCATTAATAAATAGCAACTTTAGTATTATTAATTATTAATAATAACTATCTAACAATGAATAATAATCAAGATATCAGTAATAATATTATCTAACAATAAATAATAATTATAATAAAAATTTAGATAAATATTAACTATATTCCTGTTTATTATTAATTTAATTTATATTTTTAGGTTATTCATTCCATTACGAAGATATATTAATAAAGATTAATAAAGAGATTTTTAATTTTCCTCAGCAATATTTCTTGTGAAGTTATATGCAAATGTTTTATGTGCACATGCATGGACATGTAAATAGTTTGCTAGGGTGTTTTTTGATATTATACCGTCTTTGAAGTTGCTGATTCCTGTTCCTCTTGTTATATTTAGAGAAAAATTAGCATTTTCTCCATTAAGGAGTTTTGTGTAGTGGAATTCGTGACCTTTAATTATTTCTCCCTTATTAGCTATTAAATTATCTTTAGTGACCTCAGCTATTACATAGCTTAAACCTTGGACTTTTGGAGTCATTATGGCATCATAATTAATAACATCACACATTTTCATATGATCTATCGTTTTTGAAAGGTAAATTAAACCTCCACATTCACCATAAATAGGATTATCATTGTTGTAAAACTGTTTTATACTGTTTCTCATAGATTGATTCTGTTCCAACTCTTTTTTAAAGACTTCAGGATAACCTCCACCAATATAGAGTGCGTCAACATCAGGGATTTTTTCGTCTTTATATGGGCTAAATTGTATTATTTTAGCATTATTATCTTCTAATGCTTGTAGATTTTGATGGTAGTAGAATGTGAATATTTCATCTTTAGCTACCCCAATTTTAACTGGAGTTTTATTAGCTATTTTCCATAATTCTCCAGATGACTTCACTTTCGGTGATTCCTTCATGATAACTTTAAGTGCATCCAAATCAATATTTTCTTCAGTTATTTGCCCCCATCTCTCAATATTAATAGCTATTTGTTCATTTTCAAGTGCAGGAACAAGACCCAAGTGTCTTTCTTTTGTAGCTATTTCATCATCTCTTGGAATAGCTCCTAAAACTTTGGTGTCTGTTAATTTTTCTATTGACTCTTTTGTTTTAAGATAATGTTTTTTTCCTTTTACCTTATTTAATATAACACCTTGAATTTTAAGTTCTGGATCCAATGTTTTAAATCCAAGAACAATAGCTGCTGCACTTTTAACTAAACTTCTAGCATCCATTATTAGAATAATTGGAGCATCTAATGCTTTTGCTATTGATGCAGTGTTTCCAACATCACTTATTGGACTTATTCCTTCGTAAAGCCCTCTAACTCCTTCAATTATCCCTATTTTTGAGTTTGATTTTTTTAAACTATTGTTAAATGATGTTCTAATTTGATCTTCATTCATGAAAAATGAGTCTAAATTTATTGAAGTGTTTCCTGTGGCCATTGTATGATATGTAGGATCTATATAGTCAGGTCCTACTTTAAATGGTTGTACGCTATCTTTTTTAGACAATGCTTTCATGATTCCTGTGGATATTGTTGTTTTACCAACAGCACTTCCAGTTCCAGCTAATACTACTTTCATTAATATATAATTAATTGAACTTTTATATAAAATGAGTTATTAATTATATGAAACAAACTTTTAAAAAAGTTTGATCAAAAGCTATTTCCAAAAATAAACCATTTCAAATATAAGGAATGCTTTTATTAATATTAATTAATCCTAGCTTATTAATAATTATTAAGATATTTATTTAAAGTATTACAAAAGTCTTAGTAACAGGATTTATTTGAATAGTTTAATTCTTAAAATTTTTATTCAAATTCTCCAAAAGCAAGCCATACATTTTCTCATATATCAATGGATTATTTAATTTAAACCATTAATTAATTCTTATTTTAAAACTATTATTTTAAAAATATTTCTTTTTAATATATTTAACCACCTTTAAGGACTAATTTTTTATATATTACTAATTTTAATATAATCAAATTAAAAATAAAAGGCATATTCTAATTAATAGTATTAAATAATCCCTTAAAAGATAGACAATATTATCCAATAGATATAAATTTTGTCAAATACTCAAATACTCGTATCTAAATAATGATTTAAATAGCTATATCAAATATTATTTTAATATCTATTATAAAATTCCTTTGATACACAAGAAAAAAATATACAATGAAAATATCCCATATTACATTAGTATTTAATAATAAAAAAATCGTGTGATTGATATTAATATGTATTATTTTTAAATATAGATTCAAATTAGGCATTTATTGATTTTTAAACCTTTATTTAAGATTTTAATCATATAATTTTATTATATTGGAACTAAATTTTTAATTAATAATAACATGTGAAATATTCATAAATTTAAACTATAATTTGACTTTTATTTCTAAAATAAATAGCTGTTCTTATATATTGTATATTAATTTTATATTATATTCATATACGAAAATATTAAATAAAAGCTATATATAGTACTTATGATAATATACCATATTATAATTATTAATTGTTTGAAAGTAATGAAATAAAGTTTTAGGATAGATGATTTATTAATTAAATCCTAAATACATTGCTATGATAATTAATAGCTTATATAATTAATAGCTTATAAAAATTAAGTGAAAAGTGAAAATATAACTAAAGAAAATTTAAAAATAACATTTCAAAATCATTGTAAATTTTAAATATTTGTCTAATAAACTATCATTGAAAATTCAAATTTTATGGAAATAAAATTTTTTGACTATCCATATATCACAATAATAAACTCATATTTGAAATATCTAAAAAATTTTACATAAACAATTCTCGGGAAAGTAGTTATTGCTTCATTATTGCTAAAATTACATAATTATATACACTTATTTTATTATACACATTTTAAATTTGAAAATAAATTTATTTAAAAATGAATTCAAGTTCACAAAATAAAAGAAATATGTATATCAATAATATACAATTTTGTTCTGCCTATAACTCATATTATACTTTTAAAGGACTTTTATAAAAGATTTAAAGAATTAATAAAATCTTAAAACAATCCCATGTTACTGAATAATTAAAATTATCTAAATTCAAAGTTTAACAACAAATAAAAAAATTGGAAATATGGAAAATAAAAAAAAGATTATAAATGTTTTAAAATAGCTTAAAATAGTAGTCAGTAATGGAATAAAATAATTTACTTAATTAGAAATCTTAAAATTAATGATAAATAACAATAAAGTCATTAATGAAATTAAATTATAAATAAAGTCATTAATGAATATTAAATTATAAATAAAGTCATTAATGAATATTAAATTATAAAATATAAAAAATAAATTTATAAATATTTATAAAATAATTTTAAAATAAATTTATAAATATTTATAGATAGTTTTAAAAAGGAGCTATGAGGATGAAAAATAATAAAAGGAAACATAATACTGAGAATAATAAAAGGAAACATAATACTGATAATAATAAAAAGAACACTGTTATTATGTCCATACTAATGCTAATTGTATTATCAATGACGATTACAGGTGTTAGTGCTGCATCAGATATATATGTATCCACTTCTGGATCAGATTCAGATTCAGGAGATGTAAGTACGCCTAAAGCAACACTAAGCAATGCTATTTCTACAGTAAATAATAATGGTACAGTATACATTAAAAATGGAACATATAAAGGAACAAAAAATAAAAATATTGCTATAGGGAAAAATATGAGCATTATTGGAGAATCAAGAGATAATGTTATAATTGATATGGAAAATAGTGGTAGAGCATTCAATATAAACCAGGGATACTCTGTAACAATAATAAATGTGACATTCACAAATGGAAAAGAGAGTAATGGTGGAGCTATCTACAACTATGGAAATTTAACCATTAAAGATGTTAAATTTACTAAAAACACAGCTAATTCATCGATGCAAGCTAGAGGTGGTGCTATTGTATCATATGGAACAATAGCTATTGAAAACACTATTTTCGATAATAATTATGCTGGATTTGGTGGAGGCGGACTTTACAATTATGGTACTGCAACAGTCATAAATACCACATTCCAAAATAATGTAGTTACTAGTGCATATTCTGGAGCAGGTGGAGGAATAATGCATGATGGAGGCAAAATAAGTATTATTAATTCAAGTTTCCTTAATAACAAAGTAAATCATGGAGGAGCACTTGATAATAGAGAAGGTAGTCATATTTTAATAGATAATTGTAGCTTTATAAATAACACAGCAACAGACACTGGTGGTGCAATTAACAATCACCCTAATCTTAGGAACTTCACAGTCAAAAATTCCATCTTCATAAACAATAGTGCAGGGTCAAATGGTGGAGCCATTAGAAACCAAATCCCATCTGCCAATATACTTGATTGTATTTTCACCAATAATACTGCCCTAAGTAATGGAGGAGCAATTATTAACACTGTTTCAGGAATTAATATTAGTGGATCTGATTTTGTAGGAAACAAAGCAAGATATGGAGGAGGAATTTATAGTAGTGGGACCAATAATATAATAAATTACAACCGTTTTTATAGAAACAATGCTACAAACAGTGGTAATGGTCTTTATTTTACAGGTTCAGGAAATGCAAATCTTAACTGGTGGGGAACTAATAATAACCCATTAGGAAACAATGCTTCAAGCACAGTAACTAACCTAATAACTAACTGGTATGTTTTAGAACTATCATTAAATAATACAGTGAAAACAATAGCTAACAAAACAATGAATTACACTAGTAGTCCAATAGCAACACTATCTTATAACTTAGCATTAAGTAATAATGCTACAAATGACAAAAGTAAATTACCTTACTTTATAGTAGATGTCCTTGTTAGAAACAGTACAAATGTTATTAACAGTACAAGTGGAGATATTAGAATAACCACACTTTCTCAAAATGTACTAATGACAGACTCTAACACCCTATACTCAATAAATGCTTTATCTGATGATGAAAATGTTATATTCATTATTAATGGAATTAGTGTTGTAAATGTAACTATACTTAAAATTTCAAATGCAACAACAAAAAATTATGTTGGAGACAATGTAACATACACAATAACCATCCAAAACACTGGAGTAACCGATGCAACTAATGTGTATGTAATAGATAACCTTGATCATAGTAAAGTACAATTTATTAACTCATATACAAATTTAGGAACATACAACCACACAACAGGAAAATGGACAATCGGCACCTTAACTGCTGGAACCAATGCAACATTATACATAAATGTCACAACAACCGACCTTGGAATAATAACTAACACTGCAAATGTAACCACAAACGAAAATAATATCAATAACAAAACCAATGACACAACTACATTTAATGTAACTGAAGATACAGATGTTAATGTAACCATAATCAAAACATCAAATGCAAGCCAAACCAATTACATAGGAGACCACATAACCTACACAATAACCATAATAAACCACGGACCAACCAACGCAACCGATGTATACGTAATAGACAACCTAGACCACACAAAAATACAATACAACAACGCAACCGCAACCATCGGAACATACAACCACACAACAGGAAAATGGACAATCGGAAACCTAACCGCTGGAAACAACGCAACACTACACATCAACGTCACAATCACAGGAACAGGAACAATAACCAACAACGCAAAAGTAAACACAAAAGAAAACAACACAAACAACAAAACCAATGACACAGAAACAATTAACGCTAGCAACGAAGTTAACGTAACCATAATCAAAACATCCAACGCAACAACAAACAATCACATAGGAGACAACATAACCTACACAATAACCATAATAAACCACGGCCCAACCAACGCAACCGAAGTATACGTAATAGACAACCTAGACCACACAAAAATACAATACAACAACGCAACCGCAACCATCGGAACATACAACCACACAACAGGAAAATGGACAATCGGAAACCTAACCGCTGGAACCAACGCAACACTACACATCAACGTCACAATAACAGGAACAGGAACAATAACCAACACCGCAAAAGTAAACACAAAAGAAAACAATACCAACAACAAAACCAATGACACAGAAACATTTAACGCTAAAGACGAAGTTAACGTAACCATAATCAAAACATCCAACGCAACAACAAACAATCACATAGGAGACAACATAACCTACACAATAACCATAATAAACCACGGACCAACCAACGCAACCGACGTATACGTAATAGACAACCTAGACCACACAAAAATACAATACAACAACGCAACCGCAACCATCGGAACATACAACCACACAACAGGAAAATGGACAATCGGAAACCTAACCGCTGGAACCAACGCAACATTACAAATTAACGTTACAATCACAGGAACAGGAACAATAACCAACAACGCAAAAGTAAACACAAAAGAAAACAATACCAACAACAAAACCAATGACACAGAAACATTTAACGCTAGCAACGAAGTTAACGTAACCATAATCAAAACATCCAATGCAACAACAAACAATCACATAGGAGACAACATCACCTACACAATAACCATAATAAACCACGGACCAACCAACGCAACCGACGTATACGTAACAGACAACCTAGACCACACAAAAATACAATACAACAACGCAACCGCAACCATCGGAACATACAACAACACAACAGGAAAATGGACAATCGGTAACTTAACTGCTGGAACCAACGCAACATTACAAATTAACGTTACAATCACAGGAACTGGAACAATAACCAACAACGCAAATGTAAACACAAAAGAAAACAATATTAACAACAAAACCAATGATAGTGCTGAATTTAATGCAATTGAAAATGAAACAGATTTCAAATACAATGACACTAATGAAACACCAGATAACAATACTGATGTAACTATAGACAATGATAATCCTGATAACAACAATCCAAATATAACTATTCCAACTAAAACAATAACTAAAAATCCAATTAAAGCTAAAGTTAATGGTACAATGAAGAAAACAGGCATTCCAATAATAGTTATTATATTAGTTCTAAATTTACTTGGTTTAGCTTCAATTAAAAGAAGAAGATAAGTTATTTTTAATAAAATAAATATTTTATCCTATTTATTTATTATTCTTCCATTGGTCAGTACAGTTAGATTCTGCCATGTATTTTAGGAATAAAAAGTCACTTAATGGATTATATCCGTTATTAAACAATTAAAAACCTCCATTTGAGTTTATAAAAATATTTTTATAATAGCTATTATAATTAATATTATGAATAATTAATTAAGTATTACTATATATCTATTATTAATAGCATAGATATTAGTAATACTATTTAAACATTACTTATAATTATTTTTAGTAATAAATATTTTTATAAAATTAGGAGTATGTTTTAAATATTAAAAATAAGAAAATAAGAAAAATAATATAAAAACAAGGTAATGAAATATAATTAAGAAAAATATAATTAAATAAACTATAATTAAGGAAAATATAATTAAATAAACTATAATTAAGGAAAATATAATTAAATAAACTATAATTAAGGAAAATATAATTAAATATATTATATTTAACTTATTAATAATTTAATCTAATAATTGGCTTTGTTTTAATTCTTTAACTAATACTTTATCAATATGGTGTCCATCCATGTCTAATATTTCAAATTCAAAGATTTTCCACTGAAATTGTTCTCCTTCTTCAGGGACTTTTCCAATATAGCTTAAAATGAAGCCTGCAAGTGTAGTGTAGTTGTCTTCATTTTCTTGAGGCATGTCTTCTTCTAATTCAAATTGTTCTTTAAACCTATCAATAGATAAGCTTCCATCAATTAACCAAGTTCCATCTCTTCTTAAAGTTATTGTTGGATCATCATTTTCATCTATACCTGGAATATCACCTACAATTCCTTCAAGAACATCATTTAATGTAATTAATCCTTCAATACTTCCATACTCATCTACAACCATTGCCATATGCACATATTCTTTGTTTTCTTTAAATTGTTTTAATATATTAAGAGAAGGTAAATTTTCAGGAATAATTAATGGTTGTTTTAAACATTCTTCAATGTTTAGTTTGTTATCTATAAATAAAGAACTCAATATATCTTTAGTTTGAATAACTCCAATAAGATCATCTAATTCCCCTTTTGCAACTGGGAATATTGATCTTTCACTATCAATAACCTTTCGTTTTAACTCTTCTACTCCATCATCTAAATCTATCCATATAATATCTGTTCTGGGAGTCATTAAAGTGTCTACTTTCTGATCATCAAGACGGAAAACTCTTTTTATAATGTCTTCTTCCTCTTTTTCAATAGTTCCATCTTGAATTCCTTCTTCAATGAGTAATTTAATTTCATCTTCTGTTACAAGACTTTCTCTTACTTTGTTTGAGCCAATAATTTTGAGTACAAAATCTGTTGTTTTACTAAGGATTGTTACAAGTGGTCCACAGATTTTTGAAAGTATCTGCATTGCTCTTGCTGTTCTAACAGCTATATTTTCTGGATTATTTAAAGAAACTCTTTTTGGAACTAATTCCCCAATAACAAGTGTGAAATAGGTTATAAGTATAACAACGATCAACATAGCTATTATATCACCATATGGAGTATAAACACTAAGGAAATCTCCTAAAAAGTATGATATACTTGATCCTCCAACAGCACCAGTTAATATTCCAATGAGAGTTATTCCAATTTGTATTGTTGATAAAAATTGATTAGGATCTTCAATAAGTTCAATAGCTATTTTAGCTTTTTTCTTTCCATCATTAACCATTTTTTGAAGTTTAGTCTTTCTCGATGATACTATAGCCATTTCAGCCATTGATAATATTCCATTGAGTATTATCAAAATTATAAGAGCCAATATTTGTAAATAAACAGTTGTTGACATGTATTTTTCCCTTTTTTAAAGTAATGAACATTTGTGATTATTTAAATAATCATGAAAACCTTCTATAAAATTTAATAGTGTCAGCTGTTTTAAAATCAACTCCACCATAATTTTCTTCTTGCATTTGACGAACAGCCTCAGATGCATCTTCAGCAGTTTCTACTTTCTTGAAAATTCGCCTTTGTTTAACTTTCAAAGATTTTCCACAAACACATTTTCGAGTAACCACTCCTTCCTTACTATATAAGGCTCTACCACAGTCACATCTGAAAATAAGATACATTAGATTGATCTCCTGTTGATTATCTATTATAATTTTGATTGGTTATCTATTAGTATTTTTAATTATATTTTAATTATAAAGCTATTATTATTTGATTTTACTTTGATTAACTACCAAATAGCTTTAAAAATAATGGTATAAAAACCCTTGAAGGTAAAATTATGAGTGTAGCAACACTTACTCCAAGGTTTGTACCTATAACTACAAGTAATATTCTAAATATGTTATTTTCCCATAAATCCCTTAAACTGTGTATTTTGCTTAAATTAGCTATATCCCTCTTTCTAACCTTTCTGTATTTAGCCTCAGTAAGTCCTGAAAACCATCCTGCCGCAAGCAATGGATGAATGATTGTAACAGGAGCTACAAGGAATCCTACAATAGCTGATTGGATTTTAGATCCTGAAAGTAATGAGCCAATGAATGCTGCACTACATCCAATAGCTAAAAACTCTATTAAGTTCCATTCTATCTTAATACCCTTTAAAAAAGCCAGAAAAAATATCACAACAAAGGATATTGGAATTAAGGCTAAAACAATCTTAAGCCAAGGAAAACTTTTTTTTGAAAGATCTGTAAGTTCTTCTTTTGAAGGTAAATCCTCAGGATTATCGAGATATCTTGTTATACCAGGTCCATGCCCTGCTCCAACAACTGCAATAACATGATCTTCTGGGATTTCTAGAATTTCTTGAGCAAGATAAGCATCTCTTTCTTTAACAAGCACTTCAAAGGCTTTAGGAGAAGCATCTTCGAAATATTTCATTGCTTCTTCCATAACATCCTGTTTTTTCAAGTCTTCAACATCTACTTCATCTCCACTTGCAAACAGTGAAAATATTGCACTGAACATGAATTTAGCTTTTTCCCACCAACTCATTTTGTTTAAAGCTCTTTGAAGTGTGATGTTTATGTTTCTATCAATTAATGCAATTCTTGAACCAACCTCCTGGGCTGCTTTAATAGCCGCTATCATTTCAGAACCAGGTTTAACATCTAAGTCATCACCAATTTTAGCTTGAATATATGTTAATATCCCACTTGCAACAAAAAGACCTACTTTGTTGTTTTTTATAATATCTGTAACTGATATTTCATCGTCTTCTTCAATACCTGCTTCTTCATTCATTAATCGTTCAAAACGCTCCCTATCTAATTCAATAGCTACAACTTCAGGTTGTTGCTCGTATATTGCATTTTTTACTTCTTCGACACTTTCTTGAGAAACATGGGCAGTTCCTATAATTGTTAAACATTCTCTTTTCATTTTTCACAACACTCGCAAAAAAATAAGATTTTTTACTATATGTAATTCCTTCTTGTAATTAATATTTTAATTCAATTACTAAATTATATTCATATTATTAAATAGTTAATAGAATTATAAATTCAGCAGCATATAATAATTTTAATTAATATTGATACTGTAAATTGATTAGTAAATTGATTATTAATTTTTTATTTTAATACTTTATTTTTGTATTTAATAACATATAAATGTATAGATTTTGAAATAGAAATATTTAACAAAAAATATCATTGAAATTTTCTAATGAAGATAAATCTATTGTATACATTAGAAAATTTGCTATTGTATTATATCAAATATAGGATTATAGGGCTATGTCAAAAACTTCATGGTTGAGATAATTTTTCCTCTTTCTTGCTCCCATTTTATTCTTTGAAGATCTAAATAGGTTGTTATTCCTTGTTCTGTCTTGTATATTTTTTTCAGGTGTCTTGGTA
>NZ_LWMT01000056.1 GCF_001639265.1 Methanobrevibacter filiformis | reverse complement strand
GATGTTAATTATACTGCTGCTGTGAATAGTACTGAGTTTGGTGGTGTGCTTATTAATACTACTTTGGTTATTAATCTTGTTCCTGATAGTAAGGTTAATAGTAGTGTTAGTGTTAATGGTACTTTGAAAGATGAGTATGGTGATAATGTTAGTGGTGTGACTGTTATAGTGACTGTGGATGGTTTTAATTATACTAGTACTACTGATAGTAATGGTGATTGGAATATTACTTATCTTGTTAATTCTTCTAGTGAGATTAGTGTTGTTGCTACTTTTGTTGGGGATGTTAATTATACTGCTGCTGTGAATAGTACTGAGTTTGGTGGTGTGCTTATTAATACTACTTTGGTTATTAATCTTGTTCCTGATAGTAAGGTTAATAGTAGTGTTAGTGTTAATGGTACTTTGAGAGATGAGTATGGTAATAATGTTAGTGGTGTGACTGTTATAGTAACTATTAATGGAATTAGTTATAATAGTACTGCTGATGGTGAAGGTAATTGGAATATTACTTACATTGTTAATTCATCTGATCCAGTTAATGTTGTTGCTGTTTTTGTTGGTGATGTTAATTATGCTGCTGCTGCAAATAGCACTGTATTTGATGGTGTGCTTATTAATACTATTTTGGTTATTAATCTTGTTCCTAATTCTAAGGTTAATAGCAGTGTTAATATTAATGGTACTTTAAAAGATGAATATAATGGATCTGTTAGCAATATGGTCGTTGTTGTGGCTGTTAATGGTGCTAGTTATACTAGTATTACTGATAGTAATGGTGATTGGAATATTACTTATCTTGTTAATTCTTCTAGTGAGATTAGTGTTGTTGCTACTTTTATTGGGGATGTTAATTATACTGCTGCTGTGAATAGTACTGAGTTTGGTGGTGTGCTTATTAATACTACTTTGGTTATTAATTCTGTTCCTGATAGTAAGGTTAATAGTAGTGTTAGTGTTAATGGTACTTTAAAAGATGAGTATGGTGATAATGTTAGTGGTGCGACTGTTATAGTGACTGTAGATGGTTTTAATTATACTAGTATTACTGATAGTAATGGTAATTGGAATATTACTTATCTTGTTAATTCTTCTAGTGAGATTAGTGTTGTTGCTACTTTTATTGGGGATGTTAATTATACTGCTGCTGTGAATAGTACTGAGTTTGGTGGTGTGCTTATTAATACTACTTTGGTTATTAATCCTGTTCCTGATAGTAAGGTTAATAGTAGTGTTAGTGTTAATGGTACTTTAAAAGATGAGTATGGTGATAATGTTAGTGGTGTGACTGTTATAGTGACTGTGGATGGTTTTAATTATACTAGTACTACTGATAGTAATGGTAATTGGAATATTACTTATCTTGTTAATTCTTCTAGTGAGATTAGTGTTGTTGCTACTTTTATTGGGGATGTTAATTATACTGCTGCTGTGAATAGTACTGAGTTTGGTGGTGTGCTTATTAATACTATTTTGGTTATTAATTCTGTTCCTGATAGTAAGGTTAATAGTAGTGTTAGTGTTAATGGTACTTTAAAAGATGAGTATGGTGATAATGTTAGTGGTGTGACTGTTATAGTGACTGTGGATGGTTTTAATTATACTAGTACTACTGATAGTAATGGTAATTGGAATATTACTTACATTGTTAATTCTTCTAGCGAAATCAATGTCATTGCTACTTTTATTGGGGATGTTAATTATACTGCTGCTGTGAATAGTACTGAGTTTGGTGGTGTGCTTATTAATACTACTTTGGTTATTAATCTTGTTCCTGATAGTAAGGTTAATAGTAGTGTTAGTGTTAATGGTACTTTGAGAGATGAGTATGGTGATAATGTTAGTGGTGTGACTGTTATAGTGACTGTAGACGGTTTTAATTATACTAGTACTACTGATAGTAATGGTGATTGGAATATTACTTACCTTGTTAATTCTTCTAGTGAAATCAGTGTTGTTGCTACCTTTGCTGGGGATGTTAATTATACTGCTGCTGTGAATAGTACTGAGTTTGCTGGTGTGCTTATTAATACTACTTTGGTTATTAATCCTGTTCCTGATAGTAAGGTTAATAGTAGTGTTAGTGTTAATGGTACTTTGAAAGATGAGTATGGTGATAATGTTAGTGGTGTGACTGTTATAGTGACTGTGGATGGTTTTAATTATACTAGTACTACTGATAGTAATGGTAATTGGAATATTACTTACATTGTTAATTCTTCTAGTGAGATTAGTGTTGTTGCTACTTTTATTGGGGATGTTAATTATACTGCTGCTGTGAATAATACTGAGTTTGCTGGTGTGCTTATTAACACTACTTTGGTTATTAATCCTGTTCCTGATAGTAAGGTTAATAGTAGTGTTAGTGTTAATGGTACTTTAAAAGATGAGTATGGTGATAATGTTAGTGGTGTGACTGTTATAGTGACTGTAGACGGTTTTAACTATACTAGTACTACTGATAGTAATGGTAATTGGAATATTACTTACCTTGTTAATTCTTCTAGCGAAATCAATCTCATTGCTACTTTTATTGGGGATGTTAATTATACTGCTGCTGCAAATAGCACCGATTTTGGTGGTGTGCTTATTAATACTACTTTGGTTATTAATCCTGTTCCTGATAGTAAGGTTAATAGTAGTGTTAGTGTTAATGGTACTTTAAAAGATGAGTATGGTAATAATGTTAGTGGTGTGACTGTTATAGTGACTGTAGATGGTTTTAACTATACTAGTACTACTGATAGTAATGGTAATTGGAATATTACTTACATTGTTAATTCTTCTAGCGAAATCAATGTCATTGCTACTTTTATTGGTGATGTTAATTATACTGCTGCTGCAAATAATACTGAGTTTGCTGGTGTGCTTATTAATACTACTTTGGTTATTAATCCTGTTCCTGATAGTAAGGTTAATAGTAGTGTTAGTGTTAATGGTACTTTAAAAGATGAGTATGGTGATAATGTTAGTGGTGTGACTGTTATAGTGACTGTAGATGGTTTTAACTATACTAGTACTACTGATAGTAATGGTAATTGGAATATTACTTACATTGTTAATTCTTCTAGCGAAATCAATGTCATTGCTACTTTTATTGGGGATGTTAATTATACTGCTGCTGTAAATAATACTGAGTTTGGTGGTGTGCTTATTAATACTACTTTGGTTATTAATTCTGTTCCTGATAGTAAGGTTAATAGTAGTGTTAGTGTTAATGGTACTTTGAGAGATGAGTATGGTGATAATGTTAGTGGTGTGACTGTTATAGTGACTGTGGATGGTTTTAATTATACTAGTACTACTGATAGTAATGGTAATTGGAATATTACTTACCTTGTTAATTCTTCTAGTGAAATCAGTGTTGTTGCTACCTTTGCTGGGGATGTTAATTATGCTGCTGCTGTAAATAATACTGAGTTTGGTGGTGTGCTTATTAATACTACTTTGGTTATTAATCCTGTTCCTAATAGTAAGGTTAATAGTAGTGTTAATGTTAATGGTACTTTAAAAGATGAATATGGTGATAATGTTAGTGGTGCGACTGTTATAGTGACTGTGGATGGTTTTAATTATACTAGTACTACTGATAGTAATGGTGATTGGAATATTACTTATCTTGTTAATTCTTCTAGTGAGATTAGTGTTGTTGCTACTTTTATTGGGGATGTTAATTATGCTGCTGCTGTGAATAGTACTGAGTTTGGTGGTGTGCTTATTAATACTACTTTGGTTATTAATTCTGTTCCTGATAGTAAGGTTAATAGTAGTGTTAGTGTTAATGGTACTTTGAGAGATGAGTATGGTGATAATGTTAGTGGTGTGACTGTTATAGTGACTGTGGATGGTTTTAATTATACTAGTACTACTGATAGTAATGGTGATTGGAATATTACTTATCTTGTTAATTCTTCTAGTGAGATTAGTGTTGTTGCTACTTTTGTTGGGGATGTTAATTATACTGCTGCTGTGAATAGTACTGAGTTTGGTGGTGTGCTTATTAATACTACTTTGGTTATTAATTCTGTTCCTGATAGTAAGGTTAATAGTAGTGTTAGTGTTAATGGTACTTTGAGAGATGAGTATGGTGATAATGTTAGTGGTGTGACTGTTATAGTGACTGTGGATGGTTTTAATTATACTAGTATTACTGATAGTAATGGTGATTGGAATATTACTTATCTTGTTAATTCTTCTAGTGAGATTAGTGTTGTTGCTACTTTTGTTGGGGATGTTAATTATACTGCTGCTGTGAATAGTACTGAGTTTGGTGGTGTGCTTATTAATACTACTTTGGTTATTAATCCTGTTCCTGATAGTAAGGTTAATAGTAGTGTTAGTGTTAATGGTACTTTAAAAGATGAGTATGGTGATAATGTTAGTGGTGTGACTGTTATAGTGACTGTAGATGGTTTTAATTATACTAGTACTACTGATAGTAATGGTGATTGGAATATTACTTATCTTGTTAATTCTTCTAGTGAGATTAGTGTTGTTGCTACTTTTATTGGGGATGTTAATTATACTGCTGCTGTGAATAGTACTGAGTTTGGTGGTGTGCTTATTAATACTACTTTGGTTATTAATTCTGTTCCTGATAGTAAGGTTAATAGTAGTGTTAGTGTTAATGGTACTTTGAAAGATGAGTATGGTGATAATGTTAGTGGTGTGACTGTTATAGTGACTGTGGATGGTTTTAATTATACTAGTACTACTGATAGTAATGGTGATTGGAATATTACTTATCTTGTTAATTCTTCTAGTGAAATAAGCGTTATTGCTACCTTTGATGGGGATGTTAATTATACTGCTGCTGCAAATAGTACTGAGTTTGGTGGTGTGCTTATTAATACTACTTTGGTTATTAATCTTGTTCCTGATAGTAAGGTTAATAGTAGTGTTAGTGTTAATGGTACTTTAAAGGATGAGTATGGTGATAATGTTAGTGGTGTGACTGTTATAGTGACTGTGGATGGTTTTAATTATACTAGTATTACTGATAGTAATGGTGATTGGAATATTACTTATCTTGTTAATTCTTCTAGTGAGATTAGTGTTGTTGCTACTTTTGTTGGGGATGTTAATTATACTGCTGCTGTGAATAGTACTGAGTTTGGTGGTGTGCTTATTAATACTACTTTGGTTATTAATCCTGTTCCTGATAGTAAGGTTAATAGTAGTGTTAGTGTTAATGGTACTTTAAAAGATGAGTATGGTGATAATGTTAGTGGTGTGACTGTTATAGTGACTGTGGATGGTTTTAATTATACTAGTACTACTGATAGTAATGGTGATTGGAATATTACTTATCTTGTTAATTCTTCTAGTGAGATTAGTGTTGTTGCTACTTTTATTGGGGATGTTAATTATACTGCTGCTGTGAATAGTACTGAGTTTGGTGGTGTGCTTATTAATACTATTTTGGTTATTAATTCTGTTCCTGATAGTAAGGTTAATAGTAGTGTTAGTGTTAATGGTACTTTAAAAGATGAGTATGGTGATAATGTTAGTGGTGTGACTGTTATAGTGACTGT
>NZ_LWMT01000055.1 GCF_001639265.1 Methanobrevibacter filiformis | reverse complement strand
ATTAAAAAATGATGATAATAAAGAATATATAAAATATTTATAAAAAATAAAAAAGTTAATATTAAAAAATTTAAAAATTTTTAAAAATAGAAAAGTTAATATAAAATTTAAATATATTACTATATATTTAAAATTTAAATATATTACTATATATTTATATTATTACTATATATTACTCATAATTAATATGTATTAGGATATACATTTACAAGTTGTTTTTAGATTAATTATTGTTTTCTAATATTTTTTTAAGTTCAGATACATCTGATTTAACTTTTATAGGAGGAGTAGATGCTTTTATTGCAGTATCAGGATCTTTCAATAAATGTCCAGTTACTACACATACAATTTTTTCACCTTTATCAATTACTCCAGATTCTCTTAGTTTTTTAAGACCTGCGATTGATGCTGCTGAAGCTGGTTCTATACCTATTCCTTCTTTTCTACCTAATAACTTTTGAGCATCTAATATTTCATCATCAGTGACTGTTTCTGCATAACCCTCAGAATCATATATTGCATTTAATGCTTTAGTATAACTTACAGGATCCCCAATTCTAATAGCTGTAGCTATTGTTTCAGGATTTGTAATAGGATCGATTTTCATCGATTTTTTATTAAAAGCGTTTACTATTGGAGCTGCTCCAACAGCTTGAATTCCAGTCATCATAGGTTTATCTTCAATATAACCTGCATTATAAAATTCACTTATTCCTTTCCAAATAGCTGAGATATTTCCAGCATTACCTACAGGTAATATTATTCTATCTGGAGATTCCCAGCCTAAATCATTAACAATCTCAAAACCAATAGATTTTTGACCCTCAAGCCTGTATGGATTTATGGAGTTAAGAAGATACAAGTATTTCTCTAAAGCTAACTGCGAAACTGTTTTTAAAGCTTCATCAAAATTACCATCTACCGATAAAACTTCCGCACCATGAAACATCGCTTGAGCCAGTTTTCCAAGTGCCACCTTACCTTCAGGCAAAAGAACAATAGATCGAAGCCCTGCACGAGCCGCATATGCTGCAAGTGATGCTGAAGTGTTACCTGTAGAGGCACATCCCACAGTATCTACTCCTAATTCCATTGCTTTTGTGACGCCAACACTCATACCTCTATCTTTAAAGCTTCCAGTTGGATTAGATCCTTCTACTTTAACATAAAGATCTACACCTAAATCTTCTCCAATTTTATTACATTTACAAAACGGAGTTCCACCTTCATCTAAACTAACAATTTTCTTCTCATCAACAGGCATAAATTCTTTATATTTCCATAATGTGTTTCTTCTACAATCAAAAGTATTTTTAGGAACATCCACATCTATTTCCACTTCTAATACAGAACCACATTCATCACAAGTATAAATAATCTCATTATTTTCAAATGCTTTACCGCAAGATACACATTTTATCATTATTATCACTTAACAATTATCTTATGAATTAATCTATAGTTTACTAGTTAATAAAATGATAGTGTTTTTAGTGTTTTTACAAAATAGAATACCAATATAGGATTAATCTATAAAAACAGATAAAATAGCTATTAAATTATCAACAAGATAAATTCTATAATAGATTATATTAATATGATTATATAATATATAGAATATAATTATATTATGTAATTATATAATAAGTTATATTATAAATTTACTATTTTAAATATAAGAAGAATAGTTTATAAAAAGTTTTATTTAAACAAAATAGTTTAGTCATTATAAAAACATGTAGAAGTAGCTAATGTAATAATTAAAAAAAGAAATAAATTAATGTAAAAAATCAAAAATAGTCTTTGCAATAGATAAAGTCAAATTTGCCTCAATAACTGCAGCTATTAAAATCATTAAAACAGAAACTGCAAGTAATATAAATGATTGAACTAATTTACGGAAATTTTTATTATATGAGTTCTTTATCAATTCAATTATATTATTAATACTATTATCAGTACTATTCATAAAATTAAGTATAATATCTTTAATAAACAATATACAAAAGATAAGTAAAGTAAATCCAGCAGCACCTGCAATGATTATTCCAGGAAGCTCAAGAATACCATGAGGCAAAACTAAAATTGAAAAAGATAATAAATTTGACCCACTAGCATAATATCCAATAAATAAACCATTATAAGCAAGTAGTGCAATTGCAAAGATTCCAAGAAAAATAGCTAAGTAATATAATGATAAAGCAACTTTAACATTATTTAAAAATATTCCACCAGTCTCTAACTTTATTTCACCACTAGTTACCTGATCTTTAAATGAATTTATCATAGGATCTAAGAATGAGCTAAATGCATCATGGAAATAATAGCCTAAAAACATAGGTATTACAAAAATAAGAGTTGCAAATAGAAGTATGAACTTATTTTCTACAAAAGCCAATCGAATTTCATTTAATAAGAAATTAATGTAATATTTGTTGTCTTTTCGCACAATTTCACCGAATGCTTTAGTTAGTTTATTAAATACTTATTTTATTAATATTATTTAGTTTATTGATTATTTAGTTTATTATAATAAATTATTAGCTATTTCTATTGCATTATCTCGTTTAATAGCTATTTTTTCAAACATTTCTTTCATCATTGAAGCAGTCATTGCTTTGCAGTCTCCACAAAGTAAAATTCCAGATTTACAATCATCATAAACTTTTTTCAAATCAGAATCATTATCCATTAAATGATATACTAACATTTCATATATTACACATTTATCAGGACAACCTCCTAACTTTTTCTGTTCATCTAAACTTTCTCTTCCACCAGTTTTGGATGTTTTAACTTTCTTTTCCGCAAGTTCAGGTGAATCATTTAGGAAAATAGCTGTTTTTGGTTTACTACTAGACATTTTTCCACCAGTTAAACCAGTTATAAATCTATGATAAGTTGAAGCAGGAGTCACGAATTTTAATTCTTCTTTAAATCGAATAGCTATGTCCCTTGTAAGCCTTATATGAGGATCTTGATCTAATCCAACTGGAACAATCGTTGTCTTTGGCATTCCAAGCTCTTCACTTTGAGGTAGAAGAATATCTGCAACTTGAACTATTGGAACATAAAGATGAGCAATGTTTGTTCCATTTTCAAATCCATAAATTGCTCGCATTTCACTAAAATTTACTTTTTTAGATAAGGTAAATGCTAAATCTTTAAGAATTTCATTTTTAGATTGAAGATAAACATTAATATTATCATTAGTTAAATCTAATCCAAGTGCAATATAATTAACTAAATATTCATTAATAGCTATTTCTCTTGCCTCATCAAATGGAATTCCACGTGCAGCATATGATTCCATGTCTGCAATAGCTATTGATAGTTTGCCCCCATTTTTAAAATACCAATTTAATTGGTCAACAATCATTTTATGACCAATATGCATTTTTCCACTAGGCATCATACCAGTGACTACTGAAAATTCCTTTTTCTCAGATATTATTTTAGCTATTTTATCGAAATCCCTATGACCGAATATAATTCCTCGTTTCATAAGTAAATGAGGATTTTTAATATTATTTAAAACATCTGAAAATTGTTTAATCCCAAACTGATTCACTACTTTATCATAATCTAGTGATGTTGCTCCCCATGGATCCATTGAAAAACCACCTACAAACTTAATAGTATATTAAAATTAAAAAATGATTTGATAATTCATGACACCTAATTAATAAGTATACCAATAATTGAATAATATGTTGATTATTTAACTAATTATTTTTTACATAGAAAATATATTTTTTAATTAACATGCCAATATTATTTATACAATACAAATATTAAATATATAATAAAATATAACTTGTACATTACTAATGTTAACTAATATATAATTTAATTATGGTCGTGTCCATTTAATTTTATAATAAGTTAAATCACCATCTTCATCAATAACTGCAAGCAATAATCTTTTTTTAACACCATGTGCTACTCTTGCATAGCTAGAAATGTTAGATATTTCTAATTTATCAAATTCATGTAAGATTTTAACAAGATACTCCGAATGACCCTTTCCAGGAACATTTCCTCTCTCATAAAGACGGAATTCTGAACCATATTTAAAACCTGCTTTTATTATGTATCCTCTATCTTTAAGGTCTCTGAAAACAAGGTATTTAGAATATAAATCTCTTTCTCGAACTATTTTTTTAAGATCATCAAACTGAATACTCTCTTCATTTTGATATACCTTTAAACGATTCTTTTCCAGCAGATATAATGCTTCGATAAGAGATAAATCCAAAACATTATTTTCTAATTTGCCAAAATAGCTTTTCTGATTTAGAGATATTGCTTTTTGATTTGACTCAGCAATAGTTATAGATACTGTTTCGTCTAATAATTCTCCATACATAACTACACCAATATAAGTATAAGTAATAATATAATTAAAAAAATATTAAGTTAATGAATAAAATTAATAACAAATAATATTATTTTATTAATTTATTTAAAATTAATTTTATTAATTTATTGATAAATTTTGATTCATTAAATAAAAGTTAATATAAGTTTATAAAAATAATTTTGTTTAAACACTAATTTTTAATTTCTTAAAGATTAATAAACATGATGAATTAATCTTATTATATAGAATATATTAATACCATTAAATATATAAACCATTTTATTATTTAGAAATAAATATAATTAATATCAATTATGATTTTTAATTAAATTTAGATATAGGTAATATATTTAAAGTACAGCATAATTTGAAAAGGTTTAAAGAGCAATATTATGTTTGGAGAATTCAAACTATTAAAAAAGGAAAGAGAGATCTCTAAAAACACCCTAAGAGATATTTTAAAAAATATAGGTAAAACCATTTCTATTATGGATTTAATGTTAGCTACGACCATCCTTAGAGAAGAAGGAAAGTATGTTCAAAAAGGATATAGGGAAGAATATTTAGAAATTTATGTAAAATTCTTTATAATGAGAGTTAAAGATATTAATGAAGATAAAACAGATTATAAAGATAATATTGATAAAAAAGAATTACTTGAGTCTATTGAACTTCTAAAAAATCAAAACCAAGAAAATGATGATAGATTAAACACAAAATTCCCAATTATATATACAATAATTAGTTTATATACAACTTACATTTTAGAAGAACCAATACATCCTGTAGGAACCCCTTTTCCAGGTAATTTAAAAGTTACTGCTGAAGACAACACTTATTATTGTCCAGTTAAAGAAAATAATAAAAACAATCCTAGTGCAGTTTGTAAATTCTGTATTGCAGAGCAAAGCAAACTTTAAAGAAGATATCCTGATAACAATAAAGACTCATATGCATAGATTAAATATTATCCAGAGATTGAAATGAAAGTTCTCAAAGAAAGAGGGAGTAAAAAGGTTCAAAATATGAGCTATTTTTGTTTTTATTAGGAGATCTTCCATAATTCATTGATTAGTTAATTGATACTTATTGGCTTATATTATGATGATGAAGTAATATTAAGTTAAAATAAGGATTATTATTTAGTTTATTGGGTTTTAAGTGATTTATCT
>NZ_LWMT01000054.1 GCF_001639265.1 Methanobrevibacter filiformis | reverse complement strand
AGTAAATATAAACATGTACATATTTTACATAGAAATAAATATTTAAAAGAGAATAATTTAAAATTCTATGACCCACAATTAAAAATTTAACATTAAATTGAAACATGATCCTAAACTATCTTTAAGTCCTATAGTTTATGATATAAAGACATATAAACTCAAAATTAGATTATATACTTTCTTTTTCATTATTATATGCTATTTCAGAGCCATTAAAATCTTTCTAGTACTATGAACATAATGTTTATATACCATAACAAACTACATCTAATATGTCGGAAGTCGGATTCCGTCTTCCGATAAAATTAAATTTAGATTATATTTAGATTGTTCTTAATTATATATTTTTGATATATTTTTAATTAGTATGTTCATAAAAATAATAAAAAAATAATATGGTGCGAATTAATATGGTAAGAAAAATAGCTATTTATGGAAAAGGCGGAATTGGAAAATCTACAACAACTCAAAATACAGCTGCAGCCATGGCTCATTTTCATGATAAAAAAGTAATGATTCATGGATGCGATCCAAAAGCAGACAGTACAAGAATGATTCTTAGAGGCACCATGCAAAAGACTATGATGGATACCTTAAGAGAAGAAGGAGAGGAAGCATGTACAGTAGATAATATAATGTCAACTGGATATGGAGGAATAAAATGTGTTGAATCTGGAGGTCCAGAGCCAGGAGTAGGATGTGCTGGACGTGGAGTCATAACTGCAATCACTCTTATGGAAATGCAAAAAGTATATGAAGACAACCTTGACTTTGTATTTTTCGATGTTTTAGGAGATGTTGTTTGTGGTGGATTTGCAATGCCAATTCGAGACGGTAAAGCCGAAGAAATATATGTAGTAGCTTCAGGAGAAATGATGGCACTATATGCAGCTAATAACCTTTGTAAAGGTATGGTTAAATATGCAAACCAAAGTGGAGTTAGACTTGGTGGAATTATATGTAATAGTCGTAATGTAGATGGAGAATTAGAGTTAATACAAGAATTTTGTAAACGTTTAGGAACTCAAATGATCCATTTTGTTCCAAGAGACAATATTGTTCAGAAAGCAGAATTCAATAAAAGAACTGTGGTTGATTATGATAAAGAATGTAATCAGGCTAATGAATATGGAACATTAGGTGGAAAAATCATTGACAATAAAAACTTTGTTATACCTGAACCATTAGCTATGGACGAATTAGAAGAATTAGTTGTTGAATTTGGAGTCTTAGATTAAAAATACAATACAGGAGACATATAATGCAGATGGTAAGAGCTATTTTAAGACCTGAAACAACTGAAAAAGCAGTTAAAGCCCTTGATAAAGAAGGTTTTGTTGCTTTAACAAAATTTGATGTTACTGGAAGAGGTAAGCAAAAAGGACTCCAACATGGTGATTTTTTTTATGATGAATTGCCTAAAAAGATGTTATTGTTAGTAGCTGAAGATGATGACATTGATAATATTGTTGATATTATAGTTGATGCATCATCAACTGGAAACTTTGGAGATGGTAAAGTTTTTGTAAGTCCCGTAGAGGAAGCTTACACAGTTAGAACCCGAAGCAAAGGTCTTTAATTAATAAGTATTAATGAGGAGTTGATAATAAAGGAGAGTTTATAATGAAAGAAATATTTGCTATAATTCGACCAAATAAAATTTCTAAGACAAAGGATGTTTTAGATGCTTTAGGCTATCCCTCCATGACAGCTATTAGTGTTTTTGGAAGAGGAAAACAAAAAGCAATATTAAATGAAGTAAATTTACAACAAAGTGATTCTAATTTAAGAGAAGAATGTGGGAATATGGAATATGTTCCTAAAAGATTAGTATCTATTGTAGCTCCTGATGAAGAAGTTCAACTAATAGTTGAAGCAATAATGAAAGTTAATTGCACTGGAAGCATTGGAGACGGTAAGATTTTTATCTGTCCAATAAATGATTCTATAAGAGTTAGAAATAAAGATCAAGGAATTGAAGCAATTCTCTAAATTAAAAGATCCTTAAAAAATCATTTTCTTAGTAGAAATAATGATTTCTTTTAAAATCGATTAATAAGGAGTATTATTATAAATAATTAGATCATCAGTTTAATAAGCAATATTATCAGTATAATATTACTGTTTTGATTAAAATTAATTTTATTATCTTGATTTAAAATTATCAAATTGTGAATTAATATCCCATATAATATATGATTTTTATAAATATTTTTATTTTATTTTTTATATAGTAAATTAAATTAATTTACAATAATTTATTAAAATATTCAATTAAATAACATATAATTCATAATAATTTATTAAAATATTCAATTAAATAACATATAATTCATAATAATTTATTAAAATATTCAATTAAATAACATATAATTCATAATAATTTATTAAAATATTCAATTAAAAATATCAATTTGAAACATTTTATTATACAACAATATTGAAATTTATAGGACAAATGAATATTCAAAACACTTCACATGCGTTTTTAAAGTCACCATGTAATTGGCAAGACTAAGGTAAAAGGAGATATGATATGCCACATAAATTATTTGATGTTGATAAAGAAATACCTGAGAGAAAAGAGCATGTCTATGTAAAACATTGTAATGATGTTGAAGATGACATAGCATGTAATACTAGTACAGTACCAGGATGTATGACTGCAAGGGGATGTGTTTATGCAGGATCTAAAGGAGTTATAGGTGGAGCTATTAAGGATGTTATTCAAGTAGTTCATTCTCCTTGTGGATGTACCACATATGGAGGTGGAGCTAAAAGATATCCTTCACGACCTAATATGCCAGACGGAAGTACATTTCCTATTGAGAATTTTAATATAAAATATGTCTGTGGAACAGACTTAAAAGAGTCAGATGTTGTATTCGGTGGAACAAAAAAATTAAAACAATCTATTATTGATGCAAATAAAGAATTTCCATTTGCAACATCCATATACTGCTATGCAACATGTACAACTGGATTAATTGGAGATGATATGGATGCTGTTGCAAAAGAACTCACAGAAGAACTTGGAAAAGATGTTGTTGCATTTAACACTCCAGGATTTGCAGGACCCTCCCAATCAAAAGGACATCACATAGCTAACAACACAATATTTGACAGGTTAGTTGGAACTAAAGAACCACCAAGAACAACAGAATATGATGTTTGCTTAATCGGAGAATATAACATAGATGGAGACTTATGGATTATAGAAAAGTATCTTAAGGAAATGGGAATAAATGTGTTATCCAGATTCACTGGTGATTCAAGTCATGATGAAATCTGCTGGATGCATCGTTCTAAACTAAATCTTGTTAGATGTCAAAGATCTGCAACATATATTGCTGAGCTTATAGAAGAAAAGTATGGTACTCCATTTATGAAAGTGGATTTTTTCTCAGTAGAATACTGTGCTGATAATCTTCGAGAAATTGGTAAGTTCTTTAATTTAGAAGAAGAAGCTGAAAAAGTAATAAAAAAATATTTAAATCCTATTAAAGAAGAATTAGCTTTTTATAAAGAGAAATTAACTGGTAAAAAGATATACATATTTTCTGGAGGTCCAAAAAGCTGGCATTTATCTACACCAATCGAAAGAGAATTAGGGATGGATGTTACAGCTGTTGCATCAGAGTTTGAACATGCAGATGGATTTAAAAAAATGAAAGAAAGAGTTAAAGAAGGAGCAACAATAGTTGATGATCCAAACACTCCCGAAATTGAAGAAATGATACTTAATGATAAACCAGATATAATACTTGCAGGTATTAAGGAAAAATATTTAGCTCATAAATTAGGCGTTCCATCTTTAATGATTCATTCTTATGAAAATGGACCTTATATTGGATTTGAAGGATTTTTAAACATGGCAAAAGATATTTATGCATATATAAATACTCCTGTATGGAGTCTTTTAGAATTTAATCCAAAACCTGAAGTAAATAAAGAAGAAATTTCATCTAATGCTGATATTAATAACAATACTAATGACATTAATGACGATATTACTGATAAAAATGCTATGGAGGCAAGCAAATGAGTGATGTTAATGTAATGAAAAGAGAAAGATCTTTAATTGTCAATCCACTTAAAACTTGCCAACCTTTAGGAGCAATGTATGCTATAACTGGTGTTGATAAGGGAGTTCCTTTAGTTCATGGATCTCAAGGATGTTCAACATTTGTAAGATATCATCTTGCAAGACATTTTAGAGAACCTGTAGAAATAGCTGTAACTTCCCTTCATGAGTCAGCAGCAGTTTTCGGTGGAAGAAAAAATATTAACTCAAGTATTAAAAATATCACCCTTAGATACAAACCTGAGCTTATTGGAGCTATAACAACCTGTTCTAGTGAAATTATTGGAGATGATGTTTTTGGTTTTGTAGATACCACAAAGCGTGAACTTAAACAAATGAGTGAAGAGGACGAAACATATAAAGACATAGCAAATGTGGAAGTTGTTCCCATTCCAACACCAAGTTTTGTAGGAAACCACTACTCAGGTTATGATGTAGCTATTAATTCATTAATACAAAATATAACAGAACCAAGTGATGAAAAGAACGGAAAAATAAATATAATTCCAGGAATAATCAATCCTGGAGATACAAAAGAAATAAAACATATACTGCACCTACTGGGAGTTGAAGCCACCTTACTTACAGATACCTCAGATGCATTTGACGCTCCACTTAGACCTTCCACATTATCAACTCCTTTTTTTGCAAAAGGAGGTGTTACAGTAAATGAAATAAAAGAAGCATCTCAGGCTGAAGGAACAATAACAATATGTAAATATGCAAAGTCAGGTGCTGAAACTCTTGAAAGCATTCATAATGTTCCAGCTATGGTAGAATCACCTCCAATAGGAATACAAAACACTGACCAATTCTTAAGAAACATCCAGTCAGCACTAGATATTGAAATCCCAGAAACAATTCTTGATGAACGAGGATTATTAGTAGATTTAATGGCAGATGTAGCAGCAAGATACCTATTCGATAAAAATGTAGCAATAGTTGGCGATCCAGATCAAGTAACAGGAATGGCAAGACTCATAGGAGAATTGGGCATGAATCCAAAAGTAGTGTGTACTGGAGCAGATACAACAACATTCCCTGAAGACATGGAAAAAATAGCTAAAGAAACCAATACAGATATAGATGTTCTACTAGATCAGGATTTAAGAGCCTTTGAACTTTATGTTAAAGATGATGACAATAACGTTGATATAATGTTAGGGAACTCAGATTTAAGATTCATAAATTACGACACTAAAATACCACTAATTAGATTCGGATACCCTGTATATGATAGAGTAGGATATCATTCTAACCCTATTGTAGGTTACAGAGGAGCTAAACGATTAACTGAAATGATAACAAATGCAATTCTAGAAAAATACTATGATCCAACACACTGGAAACTCCAACAATAATTAACAATGATTTCGCAAAATAAAAAATTTTGCAAAATCTCATCTTATTTGATTATGATTTTATAAAATAAGTAAATTTAACTCGAAAACAGCAGTACAACAAGACTACCTATCAAAAATACTATCATATAACCTAATAAATGATATAAAAATCACATCACAAAAAATAAAAGACAAAAACGATCAAAATACTAAATACAGAAAGAA
>NZ_LWMT01000053.1 GCF_001639265.1 Methanobrevibacter filiformis | reverse complement strand
TATTTATTAATTATAACTATTTTAAACATTTATTTTTTATAAAAAATATGTATTAATGACTTACAAATATTTTAATTTATTTTAATTAGATATCTATTTTTACAAAAAATAATCGTTGCACAGCCTACAGTGTTAAATTATGGCTTCAAAAAGGATTTTAAAAAAATTTTTTATTTTTTCGAAATCAGTGTTAAATTGTGTTAAATTTATATTTCATGAACAATAACATATAAAATAATGTAATATATTTATATTTACCAACATGTTAGTTTATATAGTTTCATATACATATTATATCTTAAGTATTTAACATGTTAATATAATTTGTATATAAAAATATCAAAAAATTATTTTCATGTATCTTAAAAGAAATAAAAAGTATTGTAATGAAATAAAAGGCATTACAATAATATTACTAAATAATAATAAAAATAAAGATAATATATGATAATATATCATATTATAAGAAACTATGTGTAACATGTGAACACAAAGGTTGATAAGATGAATAACAAGACATTAGGGACAATTTTAATAATTATAAGCATAATAGTTATAGTTGTTGCGGGGGTTGAAATAAGCACTAGCTTAAATATTATGAAAGGAACAAATCCTCTAACAAATGATACTACAATTAATGAGAGTAATGCAACAGATAATATTCTAACAAAGACAATTGATACATTACTTACATACACTGGTATTAAAAGTAAAAAAATTAGTACAGCAAAAAAACAAACTTACAATTCACCATATAATTACTATAAAAAATATTTAGAACTTGCAAAATCTAAAGGTCAAACATCTAATTTTATGACTTATGAAGAATTTCTAAAGGATAAAGATACGTACAATGCTGTTGTTTCAGAATATAATTCAAATTATAATTATACTAATCAACACCAAGATTCTAGTGACAATAAAAGCTATGAAAGTAATAAATCTTCAGATGATCTACCTAAAAACACATCTCATGTAAATGAAAAATCTACTGAATCATCAAATTCTAGAAATCCTGACTCAGTACCAAATTTTGCTTAAATCCAAAGTTTTTTACTTATTTTTGAACTTTTTTAATATTCAATTAATTGAAATAGATATTTAAAAAAAAGATATTTAATTAATAATATATTTAAATATATATTTAATAATAGCTATTTTTCGTTATTTTTATCATCAAACAATTCTTTAATATCCTCTGAATGATGAGCAAATTCATCTAAAACCTCTTCTTCTCCTTTATTCGAAATTTGAATCTTTTCAGATACTGAATATCCATAGTAAGAAAGAATAATAAGTCCTACAATTGTTGTCATCCAAAACGAAATTAATCTTTCAATTACTGTTGCTGCTGCGCTTATTGAAGGAGATATTCCTGCAGATGAAAAAAGCAGAATCATTAATCCATCTACTGCACCTAATCCTCCAGGTAAAAGTGGAATCATACCTACTAAACAGGATATTATAAATACTTCAGCTATTACAAGTGGAGATACAGAGGATCCAAAAGCTAAAAAGACTAAATAAACTCTAAAGATTTCACTAAGCCATAATAATAATGAAATAGGTAGAGCTTTATAGAGAACATTTTTATCTTTTAACATTACTCTCATTGTGCCTTGAAAACCTGAAATAGCATCCATGATTCTTTTTTCTAAAATTTCTGGGTCTTTTTTATAAAAAAATCTGACTATTTTAAGTATAAATACCATTACCTTCTCAGCAATTGCCTGATTAATTGACATGTAAATTAAGATTACAGATGCCAATGTTATAATAATTACAGAAGCAATTAAAAGAACAATGATCCATGTATTAAGTGAAAAATTCATTATCATGAGTACAATAGTCAAAATAGCTAGAATTAGAAATGGAATTGTATCTAATGATCTATCGGCTACAACTGTTGCAAATGTTGATTCAAAAGGCTCATTTGTATCCTTAGATAAAATATAAGCTCTTACTGGTTCACCACCACCACGACCACTTGGAGTTATGTTATTTACACCTAGCCCAGTTAAAGTTATTAAGACTAATTTTTTAAGAGAGACAGATATATTAGCAGTTTTATTGATAATATTCCACCTTAGTGCAAATAAGAAGTAAGTAATAATTTGAACAACAATAGCCAATATAATATACCAAAAATTAGCTAATTTTAAAGCATCAACTATTTTATCAATTCCAATAAAATAAATCATGACACCCATTATTGCAATGCCAATAAGTAGAAAAATTAAAGATTTATACTTCAAGTTATCACTTCAAAACAAATAAAATAAATTTTTAATTAATTATAGTACATATTTAACCTAAAAGTAATTACAATTTATAATATACCAATTTAATATTAATAAAAATTATTATGTTTATACTGCCATTTATACTTAAGTTTAAAAATTCTAATTTAATCTAATTTTAATATATTTAATATAGATACCTTTATATAGGTTAAGAAACTAAAAATATAATGATGCATAAATAAAATACATATCATAGGTTTTTTCTTAATTGATTAAATATCCATAGATTATTAAAATTAAGCTTATTTCTACAATTGTTGATCATTATTACTATTTTGATTATTGTTTATAATTTGATTAATATTTTCTATTTTTGATTGATTTTATGAAATATTTTTATGTTATTATACATTTTTGCATTATATATAAGTTAAGAATTTAAGTTCTTAACTAAAAAACGTGTGATATAATGTTCGAAGACAGTTATAATAGACAAGAAGAGTACTCATGCCCAGTTGACGTTGGATCTGAATATGATGTTAAAATTGAAGATCAAGGAAAAAGCGGAGACGGAATCGCTCGTATAGACGGATTCGTTATCTTCATTCCTGGTGCTGAAGTTGGACAAGAAGTTACTGTTAAAATCAATGCAACTCGCCGAAAATTCGCTTTTGGTGAAGTAGTAGAATAGATTTATATCTATTCATTCTATTTTAATATAATACTTTTAATTCAATATTTTAAAGTAGATTTATTCTACTTATAAATTTTAATTAATAAATTATAGCTATATGTTATTTATAATTATTATAAATAATATTTAAGTTATTTATTAATAACTATTTTATTTTTAATTAATTTTCTCAATTTAATAGCTAAATAAAGCACTACCTTAACTGTTTTTTCAAAATTTAAAATCAAAATTATCACTAAAATAATTGACACTACGAATAATTAAATCTATAATAGCTATTGTGTAGTCCTTGAGTTTTTTTAGTGTTTCGGGATCAGATAGCTTGTTTTTATATACAAAGCGTGAAGTGTAGTATACTTCATATATTTCAGTCTTATGTTTCTCTATTTTAATAGCTATTTCCTCATTATTCACTAATTTAAACAAATCTTTATTAACATTAGCTATTGAGGTAATTAATATTTTATTATCATAAGCATTATTAATTTCAAGTTTTTCTTCTTTTAATATATTGATTATTTCTTTTTTAAACATGAATTTCACATAATTAATTGTTAATTATTTTTTTAATATATCTAATTTACCATATATTATTTTCTATCATGATTTTCTTTCACCCCATCTTCTCTCAGCAAACTATTTTCTCATTTATAGTCCTAAATCAGTTCGTTATAATCTTTTAAGTGAGTTAGGTAATGTTATTCCAAGTAACTTTCACATTTAAATTATGATGAATAATGATTTTAGTAATAATGTATTTTTTCAGGAGGCATGATTTTGACACAAAGAATTTCATGAACACATAATAAATTGTCTAAAAGAGAGACAATAGAAAAAGTAAAAATATAAAAAGAATAAAAATTCTTATAAAATAGCTATTTAGCTTTATAAGAATTATTATCTTCGTAAATCTCTTTAAGAGTATTTTTAATATCTACCTTAAATGTTTTTATTTTACTTTTGTATTTTGCAGGTATTGAAACTTTAACTCTTAAAGTTTCCCCTACTTTGATAGAACTAATTTTTACTGATTTTATCTTTGTTTTAGCATCATAAACACCAAGATAACTTTTACCAGCTATTTTTCCACCATTATTTCTAAGATAAACATATCTAGAGTTGCTGTTCTTAGTAACCTTAGTAATCTTAGTTATCTTAAGATCAGGTTTTTTCACAGTTATTCCATCTTTAGGAGTAATTGAAATCTTAATTTTAGAAACTTTTCCTTTATAACTATCTATAGCATTATAAACTTTACCTGCAATGTTATATTTAAAAACAAGATTATTCAATTTAAGTGTACGTATTTCAGACCATACACCATCCATATTCGAAATAGCACCACCAGTATGTTTTGCTTTATTATTTATGAATCTACAACCCTTCACACTAACAGAACCAAAATTCCAATTAGAAATAGCACCACCATAGTTTGCTTTATTACTTGTGAAATTAGAATTACTTAGACTAAGAGAACCATTTCTATGGTTATCAATAGCACCACCATTAGTCTCAGCTTTATTATTTATGAAATTACAACTCCTCACAATAAGAGAACCCTCATCATAAGTATTAGCAATAGCACCACCCCACTCAGCTTTATTATTTATGAATTTACAACCTTTCACAATGACAGAACCAGAATTATCACTATTATGAATAGCACCACCACCAAGAATTGCCGTATTATTTCTAAAATTACAATTAATCACACTAAAAGAACCAAGATTATGAATAGCACCACCATAAGCAGGAATACCAGAATTTTGAGGAAAAACTTTATTATTTGTGAAATTACAACTCCTAACACTAAGAGAACCAGAATTACAAATAGCACCACCATACTCAGCTTTATTATTTGTGAAATTACAACTCCTAACACTAAGAGAACCAGAATTATCACTATTATGAATAGCACCACCACCATAGTTTGCTTTATTACTTGTGAAATTAGAATTACTTAAACTAAGAGAACCCTCATTATAAATAGCACCACCCCACTCAGCTTTATTATTTGTGAAATTACAACTCCTAACATTAAGAGAACCAGTATTAGAAATAGCACCACCCATAACCCCATCATCATCATTAGAGACATGATTATTTGTGAAATTACATCCACTCACACTAAGAGAACCCTTATTATTAATAACTGCACCATAATTCATACTATGGGCATTTATCAGTTTTAAGTTTATTAATTTTACTGAAACCTTCTTTGTAATGTTAAAAATACTGTTTTTTCCTTCTCCATTAAGTACCACATTATTTCCATTACCTTGTATTGTAAGATTTTTATTAATTATTATTCCAGTATTATTCTTTCCTTTATATACCCCATTTTCCAGATAAATGATTTCATTTGCACTACTATTCTTAATAGCTGTTATTAAACCACCATTTGTTGTACTAGTAATTGTTGTATTGGTTGCACTTACAGTTCCAACCATACTAACAGCTAAAATAACTATTAAAATCATTAAAATAGAAATAGAAACTTTTTTCATATTATTTCCATTACTAAAAATTTTAAACACCTCAATTTTTTAGTATATAATAATAATTAAAATTTTTATATGCATTTATCAATTGATAAACTGGATTACTATGTAATAGTTTTTTCCATACTTATTTGGCTGTGCAATAATTATTTTTTGATTCTTTTTAGTTATGCTTAGTTTTAAATATTATGGGGTGTAATATAGTATTAATGTTTTTTAGTTTTTGTTGAGTTGGTGTTTATGGTTTTGCATGAAGATAGTATTGGTCAGGTGTTTTTACTTCCTTTGAATTTGAGGGACTTTATTCCAGATAATCATATTTGTTTTTTTATTGAGG
>NZ_LWMT01000052.1 GCF_001639265.1 Methanobrevibacter filiformis | reverse complement strand
GGTGCTGGTGAAACGGTTGCTTTGAGTATTACTGTTGTTATTATTGGTAATGGTACAGTTACTAACATTGCGAGTGTGTCTGTGGATCAGAATAACACTAATGAGGATAATGGGTCTGATAATGAAACTATTAATGTGAGTAATAATGTTAATGTGAGTGTTGTTAAGGTTTCTAATACTACTGGATCAGCGAATATTGGTGATGTTATTACTTATACTATTACTGTGTCTAATAATGGTTCTGGTAATGCTACTGGTGTATATGTGACTGATGTGTTGAACAATACTGTTTTGAGTTTTGTAAGTAGTAATGGTTCTTATGATAATGTTACTGGTGTTTGGACTATTGGGTCTCTCGGTGCTGGTGAAACGGTTGCTTTGAGTATTACTGTTGTTATTATTGGTAATGGTACAGTTATTAATACTGCGAGTGTGACTGTGGATCAGAATAACACTAACACTAATAATGGGTCTGATAATGAAACTATTAATGTGACTAATAATGTTAATGTGAGTGTTGTTAAGGTTTCTAACACTACTGGATCAGCGAATATTGGTGATACTATTACTTACACTATTACTGTGACTAACAATGGTTCTGGTAATGCTACAGGTGTGTTTGTGACTGATTTGTTGAATACTAGTGTTTTGAGTTTTGTAGGTAGTAATGGTTCTTATGATGATGTTACTGGTGTTTGGTCTATTGGGTCTCTTGGTGCTGGTGAAACGGTTGCTTTGAGTATTACTGTTGTTATTATTGGTAATGGTACAGTTATTAACATTGCAAGTGTGTCTGTGGATCAGAATAACACTAACACTAATAATGGATCAGATAATGAAACTATTAATGTGAGTAATAATGTTAATGTGAGTGTTGTTAAGGTTTCTAATACTACTGGGTCAGCGAATATTGGTGATATTATTACTTATACTATTACTGTGTCTAATAATGGTTCTGGTAATGCTACTGGTGTATATGTGACTGATGTGTTGAACACTACTGTTTTGAGTTTTGTAAGTAGTAATGGTTCTTATGATAATGTTACTGGTGTTTGGTCTATTGGTGATTTAGGTGCTGGTGAGAATGTTGCTTTGAGTATTATTGTTGTTGTTATTGGTAATGGTACAGTTATTAATACTGCAAGTGTGTCTGTGGATCAGAATAACACTAACACTAATAATGGATCAGATAATGAAACTATTATTGTGAGTAATAATGTTAATGTGAGTGTTGTTAAGGTTTCTAATACTACTGGGTCAGCGAATATTGGTGATATTATTACTTATACTATTACTGTGTCTAATAATGGTTCTGGTAATGCTACTGGTGTGTTTGTGACTGATGTGTTGAACACTACTGTTTTGAGTTTTGTAAGTAGTAATGGTTCTTATGATAATAATAATGGTGTTTGGACTATTGGTGATTTAGGTGCTGGTGAAACGGTTGCTTTGAGTATTACTGTTGTTGTTATTGGTAATGGTACGGTTATTAATACTGCGAGTGTGTCTGTGGATCAGAATAACACTAACACCAATAATGGATCAGATAATGAAACTATTAATGTAAATAATAATGTTAATGTGAGTGTTGTTAAGGTTTCTAACACTACTGGATCAGCGAATATTGGTGATATTATTACTTACACTATTACTGTGACTAATAACGGTTCTGGTAATGCTACTGGTGTATATGTGACTGATGTGTTGAACACTACTGTTTTGAGTTTTGTAAGTAGTAATGGTTCTTATGATAATGTTACTGGTGTTTGGTCTATTGGTGATTTAGGTGCTGGTGAGAGTGTTGCTTTGAGTATTACTGTTGTTGTTATTGGTAATGGTACGGTTATTAATACTGCGAGTGTGTCTGTGGATCAGAATAACACTAACACTAATAATGGGTCTGATAATGAAACTATTAATGTGTCTAATAATGTTAATGTGAGTGTTGTTAAGGTTTCTAACACTACGGGAGTGGCGAATATTGGTGATATTATTACTTATACTATTACTGTGTCTAATAATGGTTTTGGTAATGCTACTGGTGTATATGTGACTGATTTGTTGAATACTAGTGTTTTGAGTTTTGTAGGTAGTAATGGTTCTTATGATAATAATACTGGTGTTTGGACTATTGGGTCTCTTGGTGCTGGTGAGAGTGTTGCTTTGAGTATTACTGTTGTTATTATTGGTAATGGTACAGTTATTAACATTGCGAGTGTGTCTGTGGATCAGAATAATACTAATGTGGATAATGGGTCTGATAATGAAACTATTATTGTGAGTAATAATGTTAATGTGAGTGTTGTTAAGGTTTCTAATGCTACTGGAGCTGCGAATATTGGTGATGTTATTACTTATACTATTATTGTGTTTAATAATGGTTCTGGTAATGCTACTGGTGTGTTTGTGACTGATTTGTTGAATGCTAGTGTTTTGAGTTTTGTAGGTAGTAATGGTTCTTATGATAATAATACTGGTATTTGGACTATTGGGTCTCTTGGTGCTGGTGAAACGGTTGCTTTGAGTATTACTGTTGTTATTATTGGTAATGGTACAGTTATTAATACTGCGAGTGTGTCTGTGGATCAGAATAATACTAATGTGGATAATGGGTCTGATAATGAAACTATTATTGTGAGTAATAATGTTAATGTGAGTGTTGTTAAGGTTTCTAACACTACTGGATCAGCGAATATTGGTGATTTTATTACTTATACTATTACTGTGATTAATAATGGTTCTGGTAATGCTACTGGTGTATATGTGACTGATATGTTGAATACTACTGTTTTGAGTTTTGTAGGTAGTAATGGTTCTTATGATAATAATACTGGTATTTGGACTATTGGGTCTCTTGGTGCTGGTGAGAGTGTTGCTTTGAGTATTACTGTTGTTATTATTGGTAATGGTACAGTTATTAATACTGCGAGTGTGTCTGTGGATCAGAATAACACTAACGTGGATAATGGTTCTGATAATGAAACTACTAATGTGAGTAATAATGTTAATGTGAGTGTTGTTAAGGTTTCTAATACTACTGGTTCAGCGAATATTGGTGATATTATTACTTATACTATTACTGTGTCTAATAATGGTTTTGGTAATGCTACTGGTGTATATGTGACTGATGTGTTGAATACTAGTGTTTTGAGTTTTGTAGGTAGTAATGGTTCTTATGATAATAATACTGGTGTTTGGTCTATTGGTGATTTAGGTGCTGGTGAGAGTGTTGCTTTGAGTATTACTGTTGTTATTATTGGTAATGGTACAGTTATTAATACTGCGAGTGTGTCTGTGGATCAGAATAATACTAATGTGGATAATGGGTCTGATAATGAAACTATTATTGTGAGTAATAATGTTAATGTGAGTGTTGTTAAGGTTTCTAATACTACTGGATCAGCGAATATTGGTGATACTGTTACTTATACTATTACTGTGTCTAATAATGGTTCTGGTAATGCTACTGGTGTGTTTGTGACTGATGTGTTGAACAATACTGTTTTGAGTTTTGTAAGTAGTAATGGTTCTTATGATAATAATACTGGTGTTTGGACTATTGGTGATTTAGGTGCTGGTGAGAGTGTTGCTTTGAGTATTACTGTTGTTATTATTGGTAATGGTACGGTTACTAATACTGCGAGTGTGTCTGTGGATCAGAATAACACTAACACTAATAATGGGTCTGATAATGAAACTATTGATGTGAGTAATAATGTTAATGTGAGTGTTGTTAAGGTTTCTAATACTACTGGGGCTGCGAATATTGGTGATACTGTTACTTATACTATTACTGTGTCTAATAATGGTTCTGGTAATGCTACTGGTGTGTTTGTGACTGATTTGTTGAACAATACTGTTTTGAGTTTTGTAGGTAGTAATGGTTCTTATGATAATAATACTGGTGTTTGGACTATTGGGTCTCTTGGTGCTGGTGAGAGTGTTGCTTTGAGTATTACTGTTGTTATTATTGGTAATGGTACAGTTATTAATACTGCGAGTGTGACTGTGGATCAGAATAACACTAATAAGGATAATGGGTCTGATAATGAAACTATTAATGTTAGTAATAATGTTAATGTGAGTGTTGTTAAGGTTTCTAATACTACTGGATCTGCGAATATTGGTGATTTTATTACTTATACTATTACTGTGTCTAATAATGGTTCTGGTAATGCTACTGGTGTGTATGTGACTGATGTGTTGAATGCTACTGTTTTGAGTTTTGTAGGTAGTAATGGTTCTTATGATAATGTTACTGGTGTTTGGTCTATTGGTGATTTGGGTGCTGGTGAGAGTGTTGCTTTGAGTATTACTGTTGTTATTATTGGTAATGGTACAGTTATTAATACTGCGAGTGTGTCTGTGGATCAGAATAATACTAACGTGGATAATGGGTCTGATAATGAAACTATTAATGTGAGTAATAATGTTAATGTGAGTGTTGTTAAGGTTTCTAATACTACTGGTACTGCGAATATTGGTGATTTTATTACTTATACTATTACTGTGTCTAATAATGGTTCTGGTAATGCTACTGGTGTGTATGTGACTGATGTGTTGAATGCTACTGTTTTGAGTTTTGTAGGTAGTAATGGTTCTTATGATAATGTTACTGGTGTTTGGTCTATTGGTGATTTGGGTGCTGGTGAGAGTGTTGCTTTGAGTATTACTGTTGTTATTATTGGTAATGGTACAGTTATTAATACTGCGAGTGTGTCTGTGGATCAGAATAACACTAATGTGGATAATGGGTCTGATAATGAAACTATTAATGTGAGTAATAATGTTAATGTGAGTGTTGTTAAGGTTTCTAATACTACTGGGTCAGCGAATATTGGTGATTTTATTACTTATACTATTACTGTGTCTAATAATGGTTTTGGTAATGCTACTGGTGTGTATGTGACTGATGTGTTGAATGCTAGTGTTTTGAGTTTTGTAGGTAGTAATGGTTCTTATGATGATGTTACTGGTGTTTGGTCTATTGGGTCTCTCGGTGCTGGTGAAACGGTTGCTTTGAGTATTACTGTTGTTATTATTGGTAATGGTACAGTTATTAATACTGCGAGTGTGACTGTGGATCAGAATAACACTAACACTAATAATGGATCAGATAATGAAACTATTAATGTGTCTAATAATGTTAATGTGAGTGTTGTTAAGGTTTCTAATACTACTGGTACTGCGAATATTGGTGATATTATTATTTACACTATTACTGTGACTAACAATGGTTCTGGTAATGCTACTGGTGTGTATGTGACTGATGTGTTGAATACTAGTGTTTTGAGTTTTGTAGGTAGTAATGGTTCTTATGATAATGTTACTGGTGTTTGGTCTATTGGTGATTTAGGTGCTGGTGAAACGGTTGCTTTGAATATTACTGTTGTTATTATTGGTAATGGTACAGTTATTAATACTGCGAGTGTGACTGTTGATCAGAATAATACTAACGTGGATAATGGGTCTGATAATGAAACTATTAATGTGAGTAATAATGTTAATGTGGGTGTTGTTAAGGTTTCTAATACTACTGGTACTGCGAATATTGGTGATATTATTATTTATACTATTACTGTGGCTAATAACGGTTCTGGTAATGCTACTGGTGTATATGTGACTGATGTGTTGAATGCTACTGTTTTGAGTTTTGTAGGTAGTAATGGTTCTTATGATAATGTTACTGGTGTTTGGTCTATTGGTGATTTAGGTGCTGGTGAGAGTGTTGCTTTGAGTATTACTGTTGTTATTATTGGTAATGGTACAGTTATTAATACTGCGAGTGTGACTGTGGATCAGAATAACACTAATGAGGATAATGGGTCTGATAATGAAACTATTAATGTAAATAATAATGTTAAT
>NZ_LWMT01000051.1 GCF_001639265.1 Methanobrevibacter filiformis | reverse complement strand
TACCAAGACACCTGAAAAAAATATACAAGACAGAACAAGGAATAACAACCTATTTAGATCTTCAAAGAATAAAATGGGAGCAAGAAAGAGGAAAAATTATCTCAACCATGAAGTTTTTGACATAGCCACAATAAATAAAATAATCAAATATTTAATAATATTTAATAATATTTAATACATTTCTTAATAAAACAACTTTTAACGAGAAATCAAAGATTTCTCTAAATTTCCCTCAAAATAAAAATTTAATAAAATCAAAGATTTTTCTAACTTAATTAATTAAGTTAGATCAAAAGATATTTTAAAAAAAAAGAATCAATTTAAAAAATAATCAATTTAATTACAATAAATGTTTTTATTAATCTATCAATAATAGGATTAGATTAATAATAACTAACTGAAAAAGTGATAAAATGACACTTGATATTGCAAAACATAGAAATAAAATTAATAAAGATCAACCATCATTTAATTTTGTTCCTTTTATAGATATTCTCTTTACCATCTTGCTATTTTTAGTATTAAGCAGTAGTTTCAATGCAACAGATACACCTACTGGAAAACCAGAACTAACAGACACAACTGGAAATTCTGAATACTATTTATTACCTGTGGAAGGATTAGAAAAAGTTATTGTTAATGGACAAGATGTATCTTCGTTAATTAAAGGTCATTCCATTGGAATTCATACAAAAGTCATTGATCAAGGCGAAATAAGCATAAAACCTAAGGAAAAGTCGATAATCATAACCACACCTCCAGATATGAGTGTTGAACAAGCAGTGAGATCACCTAACGCTTAACATATCTTAAAAATAATTATTTTAATAAAATTATTAATAAAATTTAATAGCTATAATTATAATACAATTAATTATAAAATAACTATTTTAGTTAGAATATTTAAATAAATTTTTAAAATAAGGAGAAATAAATAATGTATTTAGGTAGAATACTATCTGTTGGTATGAACAGTGAAAAAAAGCCTTTTGTAGCGTATAGAGTTTCAAGTAGATCATTTCCAAATAGAATGGCTAAAACATTTGAAAATAAAAGCTCAATAATACCAAAAGAAGGTTATGAGAAAGATATATTTGAAAATCCATACATTGCATACAATTGTTTGAAAATTATAAATGATGATATTGCAGTAATAACAAATGGATCACATACAGACGTAATAGCTGATAAAATAGCTGTTGGAATGAATATTAAAGATGCTTTAACATTATCACTTCTTGCTATGGATTATGAGAAAGATGATTACAACACTCCACGAATAGCTGGAGTTGTTAGGTCAAAATCATCAGAAGATGAATATGAAGCTTATATTGGAATAGTAACTCATGAAAAAATACTAGTTGAAAAAGTAAACCCTGGAGAAGCTGCATTTATCTCAACTTATCAATGCCAAAATCCTGAAAATGTAGAATTCTGTGCAAAAACCTCAAAAGAAGCAGCTAAATTAATATTAAATGAAGGACCATTTGAAAAATTCACAAATCCTGTGGCTTCTGTAGGAGCAGTATTTGAAAATAAATGGGCTATGAGTGCATTGAACTTATAATTAAGTACTTAACTGACATATTAACACTGATTTCGCAAAATCGGAGATTTTGTAAAATCTATTTTATATTACTATTTTTTAAATTATTTTACTAAAAAATTATTTAATTTGATATAATGACAATTGAATTAATTGGACTAAACAAAATTCCTATAATAGATGGGAAAGAAAGTATAGCTAAAATAATTATTGAAGCTATTAAAAGTCAAAAAATTGAAGTTAAAGATCAGGACATAATACTTATTGCTGAAACATTAATAGCTAAATGTGAAGAGAATATTGTTGATTTAAATAAGGTTATTCCAAGTGATGAAGCTATAAAAATATCTAAAAAAACTAAAAAAGATCCTAAAATTGTTGAAGTTATTATCCAAGAATCTAATGAAATTATTGCAGTTGGACCAGACTTTATAATTAGTGAAACTAAAGAAGGATTTGTATGTGCCAATGCTGGAATAGATGAATCAAATGTTAAGGAAGGTTTTGCAACACCTATTCCAGAAAACCCTGATGAATCTGCAAGAACAATAAAAGAAGAGTTAGAAGAAATTACTGGTAAAAAAATAGCTATTATAATAACTGACACACAAGGAAGAGCTTTTAGAAATGGAGCAGTCGGTGTAAGTATTGGTTGTGCTGGAATAAATCCCTTATGGCAAAGGAAAGGTGAAAAAGACCTCTATGGACGAGAACTCCAAACTACAGAAATAGCTATTGGAGACGAATTAGCCTCTGCAGCATCCCTCCTAATGGGTCAAGCTAATGAAGGAATACCTGTTGTTATAATAAGAGGAATCAGCTATTTTAAAGATATTGAAAATGATAATGCCCATATAAAAACATTACTTAGGTCAAAGGAACGCGATATATTTCGTAATATTAAAAATAGCTATGAATAACAAGAAAATTAATAAAAATAATAATAAAAATAATAAGAATAATAAAAATAAAAAAATGGATTGCAGAATCGAATATTTTATGGAGCCATTATTAATGAAGGGTTTGAAATGATTACAATATTATCTGGAGGAACTGGAACTCCAAAATTAATTCAAGGGATTAAAGAGATATATGATGTTTCTAAACTGAATATAATAGTCAATACATTAGAAAATAGCTATTTTTCAGATATTTATGTGGCTGCAGACATTGATACTGTTTTATATACATTATCAGACATGATAAATGATGAAACATGGTATGGAATTAAAAATGACACATTTATAACACATGAACAGTTAAATAAACTTGGTTGTAATGAATTACTTAGAATTGGAGATATAGATAGAGCTACAAAGATTCAAAAAACTCTTTTAATGAAGAACCATTCGCTTTACGAAGCTGTGAGTATTCAAAAGGAAAGTTTGAATATTAAATCAAAAATCATTCCAATGAGTAATGAATCAAGTGATGTTAAATTAATAACTGATATTGGTGAATTAGAGTTCCATGATTTTTTAATAACTAAACAGTGTAATGCAAATGTATTAGATATTAAATTCAATGAAGTCGAACCATCCCCTGGACTTATTGAAGCAATTGAAAATTGTGAGAAAGTAATTATAGGTCCTTCTAACCCCATTACATCAATATTACCTATAATATCAATGAAAGGTGTTGAAAAAGCTTTGAAAAATAGCTATGTTGTTGCAGTATCTCCAATCATTGGTACTTCAGCTGTTTCTGGACCTGCAGGTCAGTTTATGAAGGCTTTAGGATATGAAGTCTCATCATATGGTGTAGCATCAATTTATAGTAGTTTTTTAGATAAATTAATCATTGATAATAGTGATGAGAATATGAAAAATCAAATAGAAAAACTAATAAAACATGTGGTTCTAACAAAAACTACTATGAATAATTTAGATAATAAAAAGCAAATAGCTAAGATTTGTTTGGAGTAATACTACTTAGATAAAAATTATTACTAATTAAATAAAATATTACCAGATATAGACAGAAGTAATTTTGTAAATAATCAATTAATATCTAGAATATTAAATATAAATCCTAAACAGTATAATATATTATCAGAATATGTATAATACTTATATTACAAACTTAATAATAGACTACAGTTAATTTTATATGAATATATAAAGATAAAATAACTATAATTTAAAATAACTATAATTGATATTTTTCAATTTAATAAAAGTATTCTTATGTTAAAATGTTTATTTTATGAAAATAACTTTTGAACAAACTTAATTTATTAAGTTAGAAAATTTTTGATTTCTTTAAAAATCATATATCTTAAAAAGTTAGAGAAAAGATTTTTTATCTTTTTTATTTTATCTTTTTTCGTTTCTTAAACTTTTATTTCCAAAAGAAATTTAGAGAAATCTTTGATTTTCTCGTTTCTAAAAGTTTGTTCCATATTTTCAAATATTCTTAAAAACATTCATTATATATTTTCATAGAGTGAAATTGGTCTATGGAAACAGGTAGATAATATGATACAGATGAGTTTAATACAAATTGATAACTATGGACCATGGACCGTTACACCTGCACCTCGTACTGAATCAGACCTTCAGATATTACAAGCTGAGTTGTATGCAGATGTCCAAAGGCAAATTGCAGCTAAAAAAGGTCTGGTATTCTACACACGTTTCGATAACATGCTTGCAGTTACCAATGGACTTAATAAAGAAGATCATATGCGAATACAAAGGTCCATAAGAAATAGATACCCCATCACTATTAGTATAGGTGTTGGAGCTGCTGAAACTCCTTACGAAGCTCAAAAATTAGCTACTGAAGCACTTCAAATAAAAGGTGGAGCTCAATCAAAGGAAAGGAAAGAAATACTGGCTATTGATAGTTTAGTAAAAGAAGAAGAAAGTTATGTCCAAATAGCCCATATTGACATAAATGGAGTTACTGAATCAATGACAGATATTGTCCCAGCATTCGATACCAATTTCCTTGTAAACAAAGCACAACACTATTTAATGACTAAATTAATTGAAAAAGGAGCCTTACTATTTTTTATTGGTGGAGATAACTTCATGTCCCCATGTAATGGATTAGATAGTGAAGAGTTATTAAATATAATTGAAGAACTTAAAGAAGAAATAAACATAGCTCATAAAGCAGGTATTGGAAGAAGTAACAACGCAGAAGACGCCGCATATTTAGCAGATTTAGGACTTGAAGAAATAAGAAATGGTGGAAATGAAGAGATAATCTGCCTCTTAGAAGATGATAAAGTACCTAAAGACCAAACTTAGATTCTACTTTTAATACACTGATTTCGCAAAATAGAAAATTTTGCAAAATCCTATCATATGAAGTTAAATCAGTTTTTATAAATTAGAACGGATTTTGAAAAAATTTTTTATTTTTTCGAAATCAACACTAAATATAAATGTAATGATTCAGGAGAGTTATTCTATTAAAGTGTTAGCACCAATGGCAGGAGTATGTGATTCAGAGTTCATTAATCGAATAATACCATTTGGTTTTGATATGGTAACCCTTGGAGGATATAATACTGATAAAGAAACCATTGAAGCTGGAAAAAAAATACTTCAAAGAGGTAGAAAAGAATTTGATATTAAAGAGGAAGAACTCATAAATCATATCCAAGAAGAAGTGGAAGTCATTAAAAGTAAATATGATGTATTAGTTTCAGCTAATTTAAGATCAACTACTCCAGATCCAATAATTGAAATTAGTAAAATCAAAAATCTTGATGTAATTGAAATAAACTGCCATTGCAGACAAAAAGAGATGTTAGATATTTCATGTGGTCAAGCACTCCTTAAAAACATTGAATTTTTAGAAAACTACTTAAAAGAAATCAGGAAAAAAGTTAAAAAGAAGATTTCCGTGAAAATAAGGGCAAATGTTGAAAATGTAGACACAATAGCTATCTCTAAATTAATTGATGAACTTAGATATGATTATCTCCACATTGATAGTATGAAACCAGGATTCCCTTATGCAGACTTGGATTTAATTAAAAAAATAGCTATTGAAACTGGTATTTACATTATAGGAAACAATTCTATAATAAACATAGAATCTGCAAATAAAATGATTAATGCTGGAGCATCTGGAATATCAATAGGAAGAGTAGCGATGCATAAAAATATAAATTTTGATTTAAAAGCTATAAAAACTATTTATTAAATTAACCATTATATCTTTTCTAACTTATTTTAGTAATCCAAATCACTAATTTTATATTATTAATTTTATTTTTAGTATTAAATTTATTATCACTAAAATTATTTTTATTAATAATATTAAGGAGTTTATCCATAATTAAAATAAAGGTTTATGATTGTTGGATATGGTTTTAGATGTTTTTTAGTTTTTGTTTTAGTTTTTTGGTCTATTTTTTGTGTTTTAGTTTTAAACTTTTTAAATGTGTTTT
>NZ_LWMT01000050.1 GCF_001639265.1 Methanobrevibacter filiformis | reverse complement strand
AGTAAATTCAGTGGAGCACAACAAAAAGAAGATAAAAAACGCTTTAAAACCAAACATGGAGCTATGTCTTATTTAAAACCAATAATTGAAAGACAGAACGATGAATTAAAATGGACCTAAATGTTATGATAAACCATGATTTTAGTAATAATTCCTTTTTCAGGAGGTAACTTTTTGACACAAACTAACATTTGCAGATCTTACAGTAACACCATCTTTTTGATTTGAGATATTATTACCATCTATAAATATGTTAGGACAAAAATTATTAATATAAATTGCAGCACTTTCACTATCAATACTACCATTAAATTTGTTATTTTTTATTAAAGAATATTCAGTTGATGCAGACTCAGACCCAATTATCTGAATTTGCATAGATGCTCCAGAGAACTCATTGTTGATTATATTTATATTAGACGCTTTTACATCAATCAAAGAATTTTCAGCATATAAATTTGAGCTAAATTTAAACCCATTAACAGAACTACCATTACTTCCAGAATCAAAAGTAATTATGGTTTTATCCATATTAGACTTTAATTTAGCTCCATTGGTAGATAAGGTTAAGTTTTTATTTATAGATAATTCAATATTATCATAATCACCAGAAGCAAATTCAATAATATCTCCATTTTCTGATTCATTAATTAAACTTTGAATTTGAGCAGAAGTATTACCTGAATTGATACTGTGACTTGTTGCACTAATCCCTTGGAAAGAACAAAAAACCAAAACACATAGTATGACTATAACTAAGATAATTCGTGATTTAAATTCCATTTTATCCTCCTTTTACATAAACAGACATTAAAATATGAGAATTTTTATTAAAATTTGAAAATTAATAAGCATTATATCAATAATGTATATTAATCCTAATCCTAATCGATTAATAAGCATACAGATAATAAATATTGATTTAGTTACTATTAACCTATTAACCAGAAAATTTAACTAATAAATGAATTTAATTAATAAATAAGTAGTGGAAAAAAAGAAAATGAAAAAGATAACCTTATAAAAGGAATATCTACTTTCTAATTGATATAATATTATTTTCATAGCTAGCTTCTTTAAATGTTTTAGATTCCTCAATAATTACATTTCTTTTATGAGAACTGTAAATTTTATTAATATAAAACTTCACAAGAACACTAACTGTTTTACCTGGTTTTAAAGCTTTAACTTTAACTGTTGCATATTGAATAACTCCAGGTTTATTATCTGTTTTGAAAGAAATTGCAACTTTAGTAGATTTAGAACTAATATCTCCAATATTCTTTACTTTTACAATATAATTCTTTCCAATTCTTTTAACTCCTGCAATTTTCAAATCAGATGCAGTCACTTTATGTTGAACGGATTTAGAAGAAGCACTGTAATCAGAAGTTCCAGCAAAACTAATTTTAACGTTGTATTTACCTTTATTAGAAATTTTAGCATTTACAGTAGCTATTCCATTAGAATTAGTTTTTCCAGTGTAAATTTTACTATTAACTTTAACTTTAATATTTTTATTAGCTAGAACTTTACCATTTTTATCTTTAACAGTTATTTTAAATTTACTAGTACTGCCCAATATAGCTGATTTTGCTACCACAACAGTTATTTTTGTAGATAATTTGTTAACAGATAAAATAGTAGTAGTCTGACCTTCTTTCGGAGTTGTTTCATTTCCATTTAAATAAGATGATGAAGATTTGATTGTTTGTTTTCCAGTAGATTTAGCATTTAAAGTTAATGATAATGTTGCAGAAGAACCAGCATCTAATGCAGTGATAGTCCATTCATTATTTTTATAGTCTCCAGTAGTTTTACTAATAGTTTTAACATATTTTAAACTATTTGGTAAAGTAATAGTAAGAGTAATATTATCTGCAGTACGATTACCAGAATTTGTGATTTTTACAGTATAATTAACAGAACCGTCTTTGCTAATAGAACTTTTTGAAATAGTAGAATTAATAATAATATTAGCAGGTTCTTTAGGAGTATGAGTTAAACTTGATTCACCAGAATTATTAAAGACATTGTAAGAATCTATTATTTCTGAATGATTAGGATCCTCAATAACAGTTTCAACATTATCAAAAATGTTATTTTTAATAATTACAGTAGCATTTAAATCAGGAGCATTAAATGAATTAATACTTATAGCTTCAATAACATTAGAAATAGTGTTATTATTTATAGTAAGGTTGCCTGATCCTTTATATGCTATAGCTATCCCATCTTTAGCTGAAAGATTATTTTTTATAATATTATTTACAATATATACATCACCATGACCACTACCACCACCAAGATTTAATGCATCCCTCAGGAAACCATCAATAATATTATTAGTAAATTCAAAATTATTAGTTGCATATCTACCAAATGACACTCCATCATAAACATATTTAAAAGTATTATTATTAATAGTAATATCTTCAGTAGGTCCAGTTGTAGCTATAGGTGTAGTAGCTTTAGGATTGTTAGAATCTCCTAAAAATACAAAGCCTTTTACAGAACTACCATTACTTTCGCTAGCAAAATTAAAACGATAATCTCCAGAATTTATTATGACTTCATTTTCAGCAACAAGATTAACTTTCTTATTAATTAAGTAATCACTAGTTAAATTATAACTACCTGCTTTAAATGTGAATGTATCCCCATTTACAACATCAGCAAATTTTGTATCAAAGTTATCATCTGTTGTGAAATTATGAGAATTTGCTGCACTAACACTTTGAACTGAGCATACAATAAATACTGCTAAAAGTACAAGTATTAAAATATTCGATTTAAATTTCATTAAATATATTCCTCCTTAATTAAATTCAGCTATTTAAGAATCGTAGATTAAACATGTTTTATATATTAAAATATGTTAAAAATACTCCTTAAACCAGCAGTTACCAAATAATATATTAAAAAATTAAATACTATATATTGCAAGATTGTTCAAAAACACAAAAAATACATACCTATATATGATTAAACTATATACCCATATACGATTAAACTATATAATTAGTTAATATAAGTCCAAGTGTATTTATTTGCATATCATTTTATTGAAACATTATAATATATAAATATATGTTATTAATGCCTCAACAAATAATCTTAAAAAGTTATTTTAAAATAATCCTGTGAGAGTTTTAGATTATTTATATAATTGAGAAATTTAAGATGAATTTCCCCTTAAGTTGAGTAATATAATGTTTTGATAATGTTTTTTAATCATGAAAAATTTAAAAAAAAGAAATAAAAAAAGAAAAATTAACAAAAATTAACAAAAATTAACAGATTATTAATAGTCAATTACAGTTATTTTAGAAATATGATAAAATCTTGTTAGATTCCTTTAATAGTATGTGTTTTTAGTTATTTTACTTTGTAAGTTACTTTATTGTTGGATAATATATATAATCCTTTAGGTGTTGTTACTTTTGGTTTGAAGGAATAAGATCCTGTTTTATTAGCTTTAGTAGTTATTACCATAGAAGTTGTATGTTTTTTAGTTACTCCAAAGCTTTTAAGAGTAAATGTTGCAGTTCTTGTTTTTTTATTGTATTCTACTTTCATTGCACTGTTTTTCTTAGTAATTTTAGTGAACTTAAATCCACTAGGTATTTTTAGGCTAACTTTAAAGGATGCTTTGTCTGGACCACTATTTTTAACAATAACATGAAACTTAACAGTTTTTCCAGACCCTTCTTTTATATTTTCAATTGTAATACCAGCATATTTAGGAACAGATAAAATATTACTATTATTTATTGCAGTATACTTAGAATCACCAATGAATTTAGTAGTTATATTTAGTTTACCTGTTTTTGTAACATTATAATTTAGATAAGCATATCCTGTAGAGTCAGTTTTTCCTATACCAATAGACTTACCATTAATATAAAATTCAACATATTCATTAGAAATACCTTTTCCAGAATTATCTGTTAATTTGGCAGTTAATTTGACATTTTTACTATACTTACCATTAGCCTTAGAAACAACTATTTTTGTAGCAGTTTTAGGTTTTACAACATCACCAGAGTTAGTGCTGTTATTAGTATTATTAATATCTGTAGAGGCATTAGTTACATTTAAATAACTTAGACTATCTTCAGTACTTGTTATGTTTTGTATCAATAATCCTTTATCATAATCCCCAGATGCATTGAGTATGTAATTATCACCTGAAGTTAAAGCATTTAATGTAAGTGTAAGGACTGATTCAGTGTTCTCAGTTAATGAACTTATATACCAATAGTTATCTTCAATATCAAAATTCCCATTGGAGGGATAGTTATATACTACTTCAAGACCAGCTGGAATATTAACTTTAATAGCTATGTTTTTTGCTGAGAAATTACCAGAATTTAGAAGTTTAATAATATAAGTCAGGTTTTTATTCTGTTCTACAGAATTTGAAGAGAGTTCTGATGAAATAGTAAGATTAGCTGGCTGAAGAGGATCTCCATGATGTGTATTTTCGACAACATTTTTTATAACATTGTAAAATACATTACCTTCCCCATAATCATATAATGCAGTTTGATCATCAGTTTGTTTGTTAAATCCAGCAGGAAGATTTAGAAATAAGTTAAAACTACAATTATCAAGTTTAGATCCATCAATACCTGCTGTAATACCATTTTTAAACTCATTATAAGTTGCATTAACACCTGCATTATTAACCCATATTCCAAAGTCACAAGCATCAAAAATATTATGATCAACTACTCCATTAGCACCTACTCTACTTATTCCAGATCTTGAACCTCCACCTTGAACATTAGTGAAATTATTGTAGAGATATTTAGAATCACTTACATCCCTAGCTTGTACAGCATTACCAGTTATATTAAAAACACTGTTGTGAGCAAAAATGAGATTATTTACTCCTCTGAAGTAAATAGCTCCATTATTACCTCCAGAAGTATTAAAGTCCTTAAAAGTATTATTTTCTACAAGTAATCTGGAAATAGATGATGAACCATTAGATGAAGTTCCACCATAAAAATTTACAGCTGTGAATATACCATTACCAGTGAAATTATTGTTAGCTATTGTTATATCTGAAATTTTTTGTCCACCATAAATAAAAGTGGAATCCTCATCTGCATAAGTTCCAACAAAGTTAAATCCAGATATATTAGTTTTACTACTTCCTTCTACAAGATATATCGCTGCTGCATACTTTGAACTAGCATTTGCCTGATTATCCAAAACATACTTTGAGCTAGCACTAGTATCATTTAATTTACTTGTTGCTTTAAATGTAGTTCCCACATCTGATTTTAAGTTTAATGATTTGTTAACAGCTAAATTAACATTATTATAAACTACCCCTTTAAAATTAATAGTATCTCCATCTACTGAAGAATCAATCTTATTCTGAATAGATTGAATAGAATCACCATCCCCAATATCATATACTGTTGCACTAGCTCCAGATATAGAAATTGTAGCTGCAATTAAGATAGATAAAGTTATTAATAAGAATCGGGTATTAATCTTAAAAAACGATTTCATTAGATTATCCTCCAATTAATTTGAATAAAAAGTTAAATCAAGATGAAATATAAAAACTATAATTTTAATAAAATACTCGATAATCAAATCTAAAACATTGCATGAACTTAGATATAATAAAAACTATAGTATATATAGATATATTAGTATATATTAATCTTGATAAAATCATTTTACACATTAAAATATATGAGTACAAATTATTACATTTCGAAAACCTGTGATTAATCTTTATTATACTGATTATACTGATTGAAATATATTAAAACATAATATTGAGATAATATAAATACATACATCAAAATTATGTCTAAATCGTATCCCACTTAATAATATCTAAATAATAATTATATTAAGAAGAAATATTGAGATGTAATTATTTGCATATTGTAGTTATGTATTTATTTTAATATATAAATTCTTCTAAACGACTGTGTAACAATTCAAAAATCTAAATTTAATACACTGATTTCGCAAAATAGAAAATTTTGCAAAATCTTACCATATGAAGTTAAATTGGTTTTTATAGATTAGGATGTCCCACAATTAATTTCATGAAAAAATCAATCTCTTTAGGAGATTATCCATAATTAAAATAAAGGTTTATGATTGTTGGATATGGTTTTAGATGTTTTTTAGTTTTTGTTTTAGTTTTTTGGTCTATTTTTTGTGTTTTAGTTTTAAACTTTTTTAATCTGTTT
>NZ_LWMT01000049.1 GCF_001639265.1 Methanobrevibacter filiformis | reverse complement strand
AATAGATATTCAATGAAAAACATAGACAACAAATAAAAAAAACTACAAAAAATAATTTACAATCTAACCACAACTAAGAAAATTCACTGTCATCCATCAACTGAAAAATTAATTATTGCACAGCCAATTTATTGTTAAAAAATATTTTTTGAAGTTTGATATTATTATACTGAGATATGGAGATATATATGATTTAGAAGAAAAAATAATAATTTCAGTAATATATAAGTTATGTTGAATTAACCTATCATCATATTATATTTTATTATAATTGATGAAATAATTATCAATGGTATTTATCATTTCCTTTGTCTTTTTCTATTACATTCATTCTATTGATTGAGTAATTTTTTATCTAAATGACCTCAAAATCTTTAAAAGTTATTTTAAACTAGTAATATACAACTTTTTATAAAAATAGCTATTTTTAAATGATTATAATTAATAAATAAATCATATTCATTATTTAAAATTAAATTAAAATAAAATAAAATATTTAAAAAATAATAATATTAATTTTTAAAAATAACTATTTTCATGAATTTCTATTAATATTTAATAATTAACTAATATTAATTAAAATAGATTTTAATTAAAGATTAATATTTGTTTTTATAATATAACTGATTTTTTTATTTCAATATTTAAAATCAAAGATTTTTAAATTTTAAAATAAATATTCAAAAAGGGAAATATGTTTAACTAAATTTATCAATATTCACAATTTTAGTTGTTGATTTAAGTATTTCAGGACCTCTAAGTACAAGTAAATATTCGGTTCCGTTTTTATCAAAGCCCATTCCTTCAAATTCACGTTTAGTATCTAAAATTACATAGTTCATGTCATCTGCAGTTAGAGTATTACTTCTTAACTTGTCAACAGGCATATTATAGAAAACACTATCGCTACCTAAGTATAAACGATTTGAACGAGGATTTATTGCGATAAATTGACCATGTGTCCCTGGACGCTGTTGAATAATAGCTAAAATATCCATGTTAAGCGTAGTCTTAATTTTAGATTTATTTAAATTTCCTGAATTATTTGAAGCATTTGAGTTGTTATATTCCCTTATTAGTTTACCTGAAAAAATTTCATCTGGTTTTGAATTTATTGTTCCTACCTTTTTATCAAAATAGAAATTTCCCTCATTATCAAAATCTAAGTTTTGAATTCTATTAAGTAAAGTATTATTAAATCTAACTGAAAATCTGTATATAGATTCAGGTTTCAGTTTTGTCATGTTAATTTCCATTAAATTTAGTTTATATGAAGTAATATTAGTATTTTGCCACATCCATAAAGAATTAGTCTTAGGATTATATGATAATGATTGACCATGTCCTGTTTCAAATATAGGTCCTACTTTAATAGCTTTTTTAAGTTCTTTCTCTTTTTTAGTTAATTTATTTCCATTAGCTATTTTAAAACCTAATTTTCTTAGATCATCTAAATTTTTACCTTTGTTTACTTTATATTTATTTAATGTTTCCATATTATATCTAACAATTCTTCCTTTATTTGGAGGATAAGAAACTAAAATATATATGTATTCATCTTTAAGAAGAAGAGATTGGCAATTACTCCATTTTTCACGATTATTCCAATATATTGGAAGAAAATATTCTGTTATGAACGTATAATTAATATTTCCCTCCTTATTAACCATTTTATTTTTTTTCACTTCAAAACCATGTGATTCAGCATATAATGGAGAATAATCATAAGGTAATTTATTCAAAACAAAATCAGGAGCATTAGTGTTATTAATAACATTTACATCATCACTAGTTATATTAATGATACCTAAATCTGTAGTTTTAATACTATAAACTACTGAAGATAATGTTAATATAGCAAAAATAAGTATAGAAATTGTAAGGAATATCTTAAATTTATTTTTCGTAAAAAACATCCCCAATCATTGATAATAATAAAAATAAAAATGTGTGCAATGATATCAAAATTAAAATATTTGATTCATTGATACCAATACTAAACCATCTACTTAGTCTTGAAATAATTCAAAATATAGTTGAAATTCCTAGTCACTTTAAAAATAGAATTCCTAAAGATCGATTATAGGATATAGGTGAAACTAAAAATATTAAAAACATAGAGAACATTTAAAACATCCTAATGAGGTTAATATTAATAGCTGTTGCAGTATCATCTAAACAACTACATTAAAGTAGATAGCACTTTCAAAATATCAAAATAATAAATTAATATTTAATTTTCGATACTAAGCACACTAATTATAATATTAATTTTCATCACGTATAAAGTTTTCTAATTAGTAAATTATACATTTAAAAAATGATTTATTTCTAAGCATATTAAACGTTTGTTTTGTTCAGAATGAGACAATGAGGTTTAGTAAAATAATTATACATTAAATTCATTATTATCACTCTTTAAAAAAAATATTCTTAAATTTTTAATTGAAATTAAAGTTAAACATATGAAATATCACCAAATAAATTTAAAATAAAGAATATTATAAAAACTATTTAAAGATAAAAGACTACAACAAACTTAAAGATAAAAATAAAAAATATAATTCATTATTACATAATTAAGAAATATATTCAGTGTATTTTTCTAATGTAGACCAATATATAAACTTTAAACAAAAAATAGTTCTATAGAACAAACTTTTTAAAAAAAGTTCAATCAAAAGCTATTCTAAAAAATAAAAATAGACATTTTAAGCGTGATAAATGCTTTTAATAATATGAAACAAACTTTTAAAAAAAGTTTGATCAAAAGCTATTTCCAAAAATAAACTATTTTAGGTATAAGGAATGCTTTTACAAATATTAAAAATCATTTTCTAGTAATAAAATATATAAAATTATTATTATTAATTCATACTAAAATGTTTAAAAAAAATAAAAAAAATAAAAATTGTATTGATTAAAATTATAAAGAAGAATAATTAATTAATCTTTTCTTCTTATAACAGTTATTCCTCCTAAAACTAATGTTATAACTAGTAATATTATTGGAATACCTGTTGTTTTCATAGACGCGTGGGAAGATATAGGCTGAGGTTTAGATTGAGGCTCTGGCTGAGGTATAGGCTGAGGATCTGGTTGAGGATTAGGCTGAGGTATAGGCTGAGGCTTAGGCTGAGGATCTGGTTGAGGTATAGGCTGAGGCTTAGGTTGAGGCTCTAGTTCCTCTTCTGGTTCAGGTTCTTGTGTCTTATTAACAGTTACTTCTGCATCATCACTATCATTTCCAGTGTTAGGCTCATCAGTAATAACCTTAGCTAAATTAAGGATATTTCCAGTACCAGTAACAAGTGTAGTGATTTTCAATGTTAAAATTTCACCAGCAGCTAAATTACCAATAGTCCAGAGACCAGTAGTAGCATTGTATTCTCCACGAGTAGCATTTGCACTTATAAATTGTAGTTTAGTATAATCTAAATTATCAATTACATATACGCCTGTAGCATTGTTTAATCCATTATTAGATACTGTGATTGTGTATAATACAGTATCACCTACATTAGCAGTAGTAACATTCACTATTTTTACTATATTTACGTTTACAGTATCATTTACATTAACAGTCACATTATCAGTAGGAGTACCATTATTAGGCTCATCAGTAGTCACATTAGCAATATTAAGAATATTCCCTGTACCAGTAACAAGAACTGTTATGTTCAAAGTTGTAGTTTTACCAGCAGCTAAATTACCTATCACCCACTTTCCAGTACTCGGATCATAAGAACCAATACCTGCATTTGAACTCACATATTGCAATTTAGAATAATCTAAACCATCAACAACATAAACACCAGAAGCATTAGTCAAACCATTATTAACCACAGTAATAGTGTAAACAACAGTATCACCAACACTCGCAACACTAACATTCGCAACCTTAACAATACTCACATTAACAGTATCATTAACAACAACAGTCACATTATCAGTAGGAGTACCATTATTAGGCTCATCAGTAGTAACATTCACAACATTCAAAATACTACCATTACCAACAACAAGAACAATAACATTCAAACTCACAGACTCATGAGCACTCAAATCACCAATATTCCAAACACCAGTACCACTATTATATGATCCTTTACTTGTACTAGCACTAACAAACTGCACTTTACTATTATTAGTTAAATTCTCAATAACAAAAACACCAGAAGCATTAGTCAAACCATTATTAGTCACAGTAATAGTGTACAAAACATTATCACCAACACTCACAACAGTAACATTCGCAACCTTAACAATACTCACATTAACAGTATCATTAACAGTAACAGTATCATTATCATCAGGATCACCAGTATTAGGCTCATCAGTAGTAACATTCACAACATTCAAAATACTACCATTACCAACAACAAGAACAGTGATATTTAAACTTACAGATTCACCAGTGCTCAAATCACCAATATTCCAAATTCCAGTAACATTATTGTATGATCCTTTACTTGCATTAGCACTAACAAATTGCACTTTATTGTTATTTGTTAAATTTTCAATAACGAAAACACCAGTAGCATTAGTCAAACCATTATTAGCCACAGTGATTGTGTATAAAACATTATCACCAACACTCACAACAGTAACATTCGCAACCTTAACAATACTCACATTAACAGTATCGTTTACAGTGACAGTTTCATTATCATCAGGATCACCAGTATTATTTTCTTTAGTTGTTACATTCGCAATGTTTGTGATATTTCCTGTGCCAGTAACAAGAACAGTTAGGTTTAAGGTTACAGATTCACCAGTGTTCAAATCACCAATATTCCAAATCCCAGAAACATTATTGTATATTCCTTTACTTGCATTAGCACTAACAAATTGCACTTTACTGTTATTAGTTAAATTTTCAATAACAAAAACACCAGTAGCATTAGTCAAACCATTATTAGTCACAGTAATAGTGTACAAAACATTATCACCAACACTCACAACAGTAACATTCGCAACCTTAACAATACTCACATTAACAGTATCATTAACAACAACAGTCTCATTATCCTCAGGATCACCAGTATTAGGCTCATCAGTAGTAACATTCACAACATTCAAAATACTACCATTACCAACGACTAAAACAGTGATATTCAAACTTACAGATTCACCAGTGCCCAAATCACCAATATTCCAAACACCAGAAACATTATTATATGATCCTTTACTTGCATTAGCACTAACAAACTGCACTTTACTATTATTAGTTAAATTCTCAATAACAAAAACACCAGAAGCATTAGTCAAACCATTATTAGTCACAGTAATAGTGTACAAAACAGTACCACCAACACTCACAACAGTAACATTCGCAACCTTAACAATACTCACATTAACAGTATCATTAACAACAACAGTCTCATTATCATCAGGATCACCAGTATTAGGCTCATCAGTAGTAACATTCACAATGTTTGTGATATTTCCTGTGCCAGTAACAAGAACAGTTAGGTTTAAGGTTACAGATTCACCAGTACTCAAATCACCAATATTCCAAATCCCAGAAACATTATTGTATATTCCTTTACTTGCATTAGCACTAACAAACTGCACTTTACTGTTATTTGTTAAATTTTCAATGACAAAAACACCAGTAGCATTAGTCAAACCATTATTAGTCACAGTAATAGTGTATAAAACATTATCACCAACACTCGCAACAGTAACATTCGCAACCTTAACAATACTCACATTAACAGTGTTATTTACAGTGACAGTTTCATTATCCTCAGGATCACCAGTATTAGGTTCATTAGTGGTTACGTTCGCAACATTCAAAATACTACCATTACCAACGACTAAAACAGTGATATTTAAACTTACAGATTCACCAGTGCCCAAATCACCAATATTCCAAATCCCAGAAACATTATTATATGATCCTTTACTTGCATTAGCACTAACAAACTGCACTTTACTATTATTAGTTAAATTCTCAATAACAAAAACACCAGTAGCATTAGTCAAACCATTATTAGTCACAGTAATAGTGTATAAAACATTATCACCAACACTCACAACAGTAACATTCGCAACCTTAACAATACTCACATTAACAGTATCATTAACAATAACAGTCTCATTATCATCAGGATCACCAGTATTAGGCTCATCAGTAGTAACATTCACAATGTTTGTGATATTTCCTGTGCCAATAACAAGAACAGTTAGGTTTAAGGTTACAGATTCACCAGTACTCAAATCACCAATATTCC
>NZ_LWMT01000048.1 GCF_001639265.1 Methanobrevibacter filiformis | reverse complement strand
AATAGATATTCAATGAAAAACATAGACAACAAATAAAAAAAACTACAAAAAATAATTTACAATCTAACCACAACTAAGAAAATTCACTGTCATCCATCAACTGAAAAATTAATTATTGCACAGCCAAAGTAATCCTGGAAATCCACCAATGATTATTTTTTCAATGATAAATTCTAATTGGATTTGATCGTCTAGAACATTAATAGTACTTTTAGAACCATCAAACAAGCTTTTCATACTGATTTTTCCTGACGAAAAACCTAATTCTTGCCATGACATTGTTCTCATATCCAGTGTGGTAAATCGTCCTGCTCCAGAGTGCATCTTTATGCTTTCTTCAGGATTCGCTGAACCTGTCAATATAAATTGTGCTGGACGACCTCGATTATCTATTTCATGCCGTATATAATTCCAAAGTTTTGGCTGTTCTTGCCATTCATCAATTAATCTAGGAGTTTTACCAAGTAACAGATGGTATGGTGCATTTTCCATCATCATAGATACTTGTTCATCTTGGTCAACATTTAAAATACTGTTTGCTACTTGTTTAGCGGATTCTGTTTTCCCACATGATTTAGGACCTCGTATCAGCACTGTTCCAGAGGCATCTAACTTTCTTTTAAGCTCTTTCTCAGATATTCTTTTTATATATAACATATTTCTCATTTTAGATGTTTTACTTTACATATTTTAGATGTTTTACTTTACACTTTTTAGGTTTTTTACTTTACATATTTTAGATGTTTTACTTTACACTTTTTAGGTTTTTTACTTTACATATTTTAGATGTTTTACTTTACACTTTTTAGATTTCAATTTTATAACAAAAATAGCTTGAATGATAATGAATAGATGAAATAGATGGGGAAAAGCCTAAAAATAGAAAATAATAAATAGTATAATTTATATAAAAATAAGATTCATGAATAATAATTTAAATAATAATTTAATAAAAATAATTAGTTTATTTGGATTAATTGGACTCATATTTTATTTTCTACATGTAATCACTGGTGAAATCTTTTATCCAAATTATAATCCATTAACACAGGCAATAAGCGATTTAACTGCATTAAGTTCTCCATCAAGAAATATAGCATTATTATTTTCCTTGTTTTATGGGATATTCACAGTATTATTTTCCTTTGGATTTTTTATATATTATAAAGGAAAAATTAATAGAATTATTACCAGTGCTTCCTTTGTTTTCACTATCATGACCATTATTTCATTTATAGGTTATACATTTTTCCCATTATCTGAATCTGGATACGCTGGATCATTCCAGGATCAAATGCATATTGTGGTAACGGTTTTTGTTGTGATCTTTACAATAACTGCAATAATATTGTTTATAATAGGATTTTTTAAAACAAAAAAATATAAATATTTTGGTATTATTTCATTAGCTACATTAATATTGTTATTTACAGGAGCGATGCTAATGAATATACTGCCAAATGAATATTTTGGAATAGTTGAACGGATAAATGTTTATTCAATAGTGGTATTCACTGGCTTATTGTCTTTATGGATGTATAAATATGTACAAAAAATAAACACCCAAATTCAATAAAACAATTAGCAAGAATGATTGAAAAAGATGTAGGAATTATACAACCTAAGATTAAAAATTTAGAAAAAGAAGGATTAATTGAGCTTAAAGATGGATCTAAAAAAAATAAAATACCTCATTTTATTTATGATGATATATCCATATGTTTAGTACTTAAACATTTATTTTTCTAATAATATCATTTATCATTAATAAAAGTCATTATATCTTCATTATCTTATAAAGATATAGTACCATACAAACCACAGGAATTTCAAATAAACAATACAATTCTATTGGTTAATATAGCTATTTCTCACAAACTTCTACTATTTTTTCTCTTATTTCATCTATTGAATATCCAAGTAAAAGTCCTGTAAGCATAGCTCCTCCAGCTCCTACTCCTTCTTTAACAAAACCTTTTAGATAGTTTTTAAGTCCTACATGTCCTGATTTTTCAAATGCTGGATCAATAACATGAATAGCTATATCATTAATTTGTGAGACTATATTAAATAAATCTGCACTTTCATCACTTGCTACAAAGGTTGTTGTTCCAAGACATATCTTTGAAAAGTCAAAGTCAGGTTCTACTGCTTTTATAAAACTGCAAACTGCAGCCATTTGAGTACCTCCTGCAAGAATCACTGGAATGTCACTTCCAATAACTAAGCCTGCAACAGATGGGATCATAGGATCTCCCACAGCTTCAACGGATTTAAATGGATCAACATTTCCAATAGCTATTTTGGAGTTAGCTATTCCTTCGAGAACTGTTTGTTTTTTAAGATTATGTGGGTTTTCTGGTGTACTTCCACTTACTTTAAAGTCAGCATCATAACCTAATGCTGTTAAAACACCTAATGCTGTGGTGGTTCCAGCAGGAATACTTTCACCAATAACTAAATAATCTCTTGTTTTAGATAATTCTTTAGCTATTAGCTTAGAATCTTCAAATATTTTCTCAGGATTTTCAACAGCCTTACCTGTTTTAATATTTCCTCCAGCAACGTCATTTACAAGTAGATATGGAACATCTGGTTTTATTTTAGATCCTGCATTAACAATTAAATAAGGAATATTTGTTAATTCAAGAACCGCTTTTGTAATCATTGCAGGTGTTGGAGCTGAAGCACCATTAATAATCGTTTGTGGTGGTATATCACAGCATAATAGCTCTCCTCGAACTATTAATTCTACATCTCCAGCTGGAGTATATTCCATAAGCTCTGGTGTTGCTCCAGCTCCTGTAATATTTGGTATTTGCGCTGTTGCTGTTGTAGCTATTACACATATAAAAAAGGGGTTTTTACCTTTTAATTCATTTAATAGTTCAGTAGAACCATATGATTTTAATCCATTGACCATTTTATTATCACTCAAATAATTTATAGTATTTTATAGTAATTTATAATAAAATTTATAAATAAGTATTAGAATTTTAACTTATATTTCTTCATATTTCTTAGTTTAATAATTTAATTATTATTTATAGTAATTTATTAATTTATTAATTTTTATACATTTCATATATTTATTTAAATATTCTAATAAATATTAAGATAATATATTTATTTAATATTCTGTAATTAATATTCATGTAATTATTTTTGTAAAAACCTATTCTAATTAAAAAATTACCAAATAAAACAGATTTATTTTGAAATTAAACTCTTTTTAAATCTAAAACTTGATTTTTATAATTTTTAATCCTAGTAAAAGCATTTCTTAATTTGAATTGCTTATTTTTTGAAATAGCATATGACAAAACTTTTTTTAAAAGTTTGAAGGTTTGTTTCATGATATGAAAAAGAGTATAGCATAATATTTAAATAGCTAATAATGATATAGTGTAATATGAAAAAATATTTCATTATGAAAAATAATATGGTTATGAAATAATGGTTCTTACAACAAAAATATATAACAAATTTCAAACAGTGATTCCTAAGGAAATAAGAGAAAAATTGCATATTACTGAAGATTACTTAGTTGAATGGTATTTGGATGAAAAAGGAGAAGTTAAACTTAAATTTGTTGAAGATTTAAGTTTTGAGAATATGGCAGGAATATTCAGTTCCCCTAAACCTACTGATGCAGTAAAGCTCAAAAAACAAGTGCAAAGAGGTAAAAAATGATTTTTTTAGATTCAAGTTTTTTAACTGCATACTTCAATGAAAGTGATCAGTGGCATAAGAAGTCATTAGCTGTTGCTAAGTTAATCATGTATAGAAAAAAAGTAATTTCTAACTTAATAATTTCAGAAACTGTAACTAATATAGGGAGCTTATTAAAGGGTAAAGCAGGGAATATTGTATATAATCATTTAATTAAAAATTATCATGTATTTTATGATAATAAAAAGAGATCAACAGGTGCAATGAAAATTTATTTAAAATATGATGGTGTTTTATCTCTAGCTGATTCTTTATCTGTTCAAATAATGAAAGAACAAAATATTACTGAAATAGCATCATTTGATTCAGATTTTGATAAAGTTAATGGAATTCTAAGATTGCATTAATTAATACTCTCCATTATTATTTATAATTTATAATATATAACAATTGTTATCAATGCTAATTGTTATCAATGACAACAGTTATATATTACGAAATTTATATATTAATTCTGCTTTGCTTTATTCTAAAAATAAAGTAAATACAGAATTCAGAGTTTTAAAATGCAAAAAATTAAAGATAAAAACAATATGAGTTATTATTTAAGTTCCTATATTTTAATTCTTAATAAATCTCATCACACATTTGTAAATCCTTATTTAAAAGAAAAAAACCTTAGTTATAATCAATATGAATTGATTTTACATATTTATCGTGATGAAGGTTCTATTCAAAGAAAGATAGCTTCAGATTATGGAATTGATAAATGTGGAGCCTCTAGATCCCTTAGACTATTAGAAGATAAAGAATTAATCATTAAAAAAATTGATGACAATAATAGACGTTCTTACAAGTTATTTTTAACAGAAAAAGGTAGAAATGTTGTTGAAGATATAATTGAAAAAGAAATCCAATGGGAAAACTATATTTGTGAAAAGATGAACATTGAAAAAGAAAAACTCTTTAAAATATTAAATAAAGCTTGCATTGGTTCTTTAGATTTAATAAAAAATGACTGATATGATAAAATGAGCGATACACACTTCAAACCAATATCTTTATCAGATAAACCTATATTTGATGATTATTTTAATAAAACCGATTTCAATAATGCTGAGAAGAATTTTTCTAATCTTTTCATGTGGAGAAAAATTTATGAATACGAATATGCGATAATTAACGATTGTTTATGTATAAAAGGCAAATTAAGAGATAGCAAAAAACCATTTTGTCATTTTCCATATGGTGGATGTGATATTAAAGATTCTTTATCTTTAATAAAAGAAATTTTTAAAAAAGAAAGTGATGTATTAATCATTAAACCATTACTCCCTGAAATGAAAAAATGCTTAGAAAAATCTTTAGATAATTTTACATTAATAGAAGACAGAAATTCATTTGATTATATTTATAATTCTAATAAATTGATCACATTACCTGGTTCTAAATTACGTAATAAACGTAGATGGCTTAAAAAATTTAGAGAAAACTATGATTATGTATATGAAGAGATTAATCCAACTAATTTAATTGAAGCAAAAGAATTTACTATAAATATTATTAAAAATTCTAACAATGATTTAAATGAAATTATAGCTATGGAAGAAATGTTTGATAATCTATTTGAATTAGATATTAAAGGATGTATTATTAGAGTTGATGGTAAAATTGCTGGAGTATCTACTGGAGAAGAACTAACTAAAGACACTGTTGTTATCCATTGTGAAAGAGCTGATACTAACTTTGAAGGAATTTATAATTGCATTAATCAAGAATTCTGCGAAAAACAATGGTCAAGTTATAAATTTATTAATCGTGAAGAAGATCTTGGAATTGAAGGATTAAGACAAGCAAAATTAACCTACCGTCCTGACTTATTATTATCTAAATATATTGCTAAAATAGAGGTTTAACATGCATTATCTTAATAAATTAGATGGAAATAGGATATTTTTAAGTTTAAGCCGAAAAGAAGATTTATATTTATATAATGATTGGTTAAATGATCATGAAATTAATTTAACATTTGGTAGGAGCCACATTGTTTTTAATGAGGAAAAACAAGCTGAATATATTGAAGATTATAATAATAGTAATGATAAATTTTTCTTGGTTATAGTAAAAAAAGGAAACGCTAATGAAGATGAGCAAGCTATTGGGATTGGATTATTGTATGATGTAGATTTTGTCCATGGAAAAGGTACTTTAGGTCTTTTATTAGATAAATCTTTCCAATCAAAGGGTTATGGTAAAGAATCCACTAACTTACTTCTTGAGTTTGCTTTCAATATTTTAAATTTAAATAATGTCATGTTATATGCCATTGATTTCAATGAGAAAGCAATAGCTATGTATGAAAGCTTTGGATTTAAAACGATTGGTCACAGAAGAGAAGCCTATCCTATAAATAATAAAGTTTATGATGAAGTGTATATGGATATATTAAAAAAAGAATTTAATTTAAGACAAGGATTTTTTAAAGAATATGATGTTTATTAAATGGCATAGTGTCATGACAATTTAATTCTAATAGTTTTAGATATAATATTTTGATAATTTTTTATCGGCTTTTTCTTTAGTAAAATTCCAATAAATTTTGCTCTCTTTTTTATTTCTTTCATCACACCATGCTGTA
>NZ_LWMT01000047.1 GCF_001639265.1 Methanobrevibacter filiformis | reverse complement strand
TAATTTTTTAACATTTCAATGAAGATTGGTCAGGACTTTGAATCATAGTGTATTAATAAAGTAGTATGAATTTTATAATATATTTGTAATACAATTTTTCTCAGGAGGCAAAATTTTGACACACTCGATAAAAGTAATAATTTAAAAGAATTCAATTGCGAAAATAATGATTTAAACGAGTTTTTAATAGAAGATTCCATCAATCAGCAAACATACTTGCTGAATGTAACTTTTCTAGCATTTTATGAAGACAGTTTATTAGCATACATAACTTTATCAACAGACAATATTAAATTGAAAAATTTAGGAGAAAATTATAAAGCTAAATTTAAAGGAAAGAATGTAATATACAGTTATTTTCCAGCGATAACTGTTGGTAGGCTAGCTGTTGATACTAAATACCAAAAATTAGGAATTGGTAACTTTATGATAGAATGGGCTGTAATGTTTTGTTTAAATATCTCAAAAAAAGTAGCGGGTGTGAGATTTATAAAAATTGACTCCCATATAGAAGCTATAAAATTTTATGAGAAAAATCATTTTAAAATAGTGCCAAACAAAGAAAAAACAGTTGAAAAAGAATTAAAAAAATATGAGCAAGCAAAAAGAGTAAATGATATTAAAACAGCTAATACAATAACTATTCCAATGTACCGTGATTTATACAGAGAAAAAGAATAAAATAAATTAATAAAAATTAAATAAATGATCCTTTCCCTCAAATCGTTTTTTAATACTTTTAAAATTTTCTTTTTCTTCAGTAGTTGTAGGTCTTAACATTTCATCAATAAAAGCCTCTGCATCTTTACCCACTAATGTTAAGCCCATTTTAATTGGACTTGCCATGACAATTACTCCTTATTTTATAAATTACTATGTATTATATAAAACATAATATATAAATTTATTCTTTCTTGTTTATGTGAACATTATCATACCCTATAGAATAAAGTTATAAACATTACAATATTTGTATTATTCAACTAATTTTAAGTTTAAATCAAAACCTAAAAGTATTTAAAATTAATTTACCTTGAATATTTAAATAATTTTTAATATTAGAACCTTCATGTTTTACTTTATCGATTTTATCTAAATTAGTAAAGCCTTCTTTTAATCCAGAAAGATAATATAAGCCATAACCTTTTTTTAAGAAAAATATAAATTTTATTAAAAATCCAATAGCTAAAAATATAAAATTGCATATAAATTGAATTATAGGCATGTTTTTATAGGGAACAAATACATTATTCCTTGCTGCTAATCTTATTTTAAATTTATTATACTGACTTCCACTTGTTCCACTTCCATAATGGTAAACTATGGAATCTTTAACTAGTATATTTTTATAACCAAATATTCTTGCTCTATAACCAATATCAACATCTTCCATATATGCAAAGAAATTCTCATCAAAATAGCCTATTTCATCAAAAATGGATCTTCTATATAAAGCAGCACCTCCACAAGAAGAAAATATATCCTGTCTAAAATCATAGCTATTAATATTTTTGTTTAATCCTAATTTCCTTGTGTATCCCAAAAATGAGTACATATCTCCAGCATCATCAATTAATTCCCTATTATTAAATTGTAACATTAAAGAGGAGGCTGAAAATATATTTGAATCTTTTTTAATAGCTATTAATAGATTTTTAATTGCATCTTTTTTTACTTCAACATCATTATTAAGTAAAAATACAAAGTCTGCACTTGCCTCCATTATTCCTTGGTTAATAGCTATTGAAAATCCTTCATTTGTTTTATTCTCTATTAATTTAAAGTAATCATATTTATTTGTAAACTCCTTTATGAAATCTTGACTTCTATCAGTTGATCCATTATCAATTACAATGATCTCCTTTATATATACACTTTGAGCTATTAATGAATCAAAACATGTTTTTAAATAGTGTTTACCATTGAAATTAGGGATAATTACTGAAACCTTCATTTTACACCTTTGAATTATTTGTGTTAATCATTGAACTTCTATAGTAGAAATATGTTCAATTAATGATTGAATAATTATTATTATATTAAATATATTTGAAATAGTATATATTTATTATTATCTTTTAGAGTAAACATATAAACATGAAATAACTTTTAAAACGAGAAGCCAAAGATTTCTCTAAATTTCAGTCACAAAATAAAGTTTCGTCATATGATATTCCAAAAAATAAGCAGTTAAACATATAAAATACCTTTATAATATGAAACAATTATCCATAAAACATTAAATAGATAATTAAATATAAAAATAAGAAAGAATATATTAAAAATTCAAAAATTATTCTTACGAAGAAAATTTACTGCTTCAATCTCGTTTTCTATCCATATCTGTTTTATCATTCTTTTTATAATAAATTGGAATAAAATAAATTAAATGTAGAGATCTGTCTAATCAAATATTAATCTAAATCCAGATCTATTTCTCTTTTTAATAGACTTACAACGGAATTTTTAACTTTAAATATAAGTAATTGCGTTTTTAATATATTAACATGGAAACAAGTGTTATTTGTTGGTATTTTACCATTGGAACGAATTATATCATTGATTAAAGCTGTTTTAAACGTTTCTAAATCCTTTTTAAGAGTTTTACATTTTTTATATAAACTATCACAATCTTCATCAAATTTGTTATAATGTTCACATCTATGATTAGTCCTCGTATACTCTCACAGAATACTCATCATCCCTATAAAAAACAAATTCAGGATCTAAAGGTTTAGTAAACTCAGCAACTCTCCATGGTTTATCACCATGAGAATAATCACTTATACTACGAGCATTCATACTTGAAAGTTTCTCTATGACATTATCAATAACTTTCCGTTCATTATTAGAAAGTAAATTAATATCTGGATCTTTTAATGAAAAATAATGATACCTATAATAGCTAAGAACAGGCTTTTTTTCATTATCTATTTTATATTCTTCCTCTAATTCATTACAACATTTATCAAAACTACTAGGAACAGGTCCATTTTCACGTTTAATATATGTCTCATCAGTTATTGATGTTTCATAGATTTCATAATGATTAAAATCAGAAAAGTACATTAATTTATATAAAACTGTTTTGCCAAAATTATCTTTATCTTGACATTTATGTACAATATAATGTATGACTTGTTTCATTTTTTCTTTATTAAAAGTCATGCAAAGCCTCTCAAGAAATAGTTAGTATATTATATAATATGTTTTTTACTACCCTATAAATATTTATTTCACAAAAACCAATGATAAGTTAATATGTAAAAGTTAATATGTAAAAGTCTTGAAAATAAGTATATTAATAAGCAAAAACAAAAATCAAGAAAAATTAAATGAAACTAATAAAAACAAAGATAAAATAATGGTTCCGACGAGATTCGAACTCGTGATCCCCTCGTTGTAAGCGAGGTATCATACCCCTAGACCACGGAACCAAGTACAACAAAACATTGAATTATAAACTATATAAACTTTTCCATTTCAAAATTCAATTAATAAGTAATTTAGTTTAAATAGATATTATTTAATAAAAAACAATGCATTAATAATATTAATAGCTATTATAAAATAAAATAACCATTAGCAGTCCTACAAAATAAACAAATTGATAATAATAACTAATAAATTTATAATAGATATTATAAAAATAGTATTACAAAGTATTGAATATTATTAATATTACAATGAAAATTAAAGATACAAAAAATATTATTGTTCCTTTAACAAAAAAACCACTTATATCTTCTATTAATATCTTAACACCTTTTTTATTTAGGACTAGGTTTAAACCATAAGATAAAAGTACTGCAGAAATGATTCTAAAAGCTCCAATTGGTCTTCCAGAGATTAAATTCAGAGACTCTAAACCAATAGACAATATATATGAAATAGCAACCACTAATATTATTAAAGAAACCATATTTCCAAATATAGACCTTATAACTGGAACAATATTAATGGGTTCCTTTTTTTTCTCTGGAACACGGCGTTTCAAACTAGCTTTTTTAATTGGTCCGTTAGAATAGTTATTAACCACCCTATTTTCATTAACTTGTCCTGAAACATTATTTAAATTTTTATCAGTTCCAGAAATAGGAAATTGAACTTGAGAAGGATCTAAATTATTATCATCATCAGAATAATTATTATTATTAGAATTATTAAGGCTATTGGAGTTATTGGGATTATTAGAAGTATTAAGGTTATTGAAGTTATTAGGTTTATTTACTGAGTTATTTAGATTATTATGATGATCAATTGTGTTACTATGATGATTGTTAGCCATTGACTGATGAGTAGCTAAACTTGCTCCTTTTTTAGAGAATTTTTTAGCAAGTATTAGTAAATTTTCCCTATCAACTAATTTAATACCTTTTCTTGATGCATAGCTTCTTGATTGTGTTGAAAAAGATGAACTAGTTACAATAGCTATTTTAGATGCTTTTAAATTGCGTCCAACCATTTCCATTTCTTTTAAAACATCAATACCGACTTTCCACTGAACATCGTAATTTTTACAAGTGACTACAACAGTAAAATCACCTAATACACTTGGAAGAACTCCATAAATGTCTACAACCATTTGTGAAGTTTTAAAATCCTTGTAAACTTTAAAACCTGACTCTTCCATTACTGTCGCAATGAAATTAACTAATTGTAGCTTTTCCATGTTCTCACCATATATACTTATTTTTATTAAAATTACTATTGTGAATATTGTTCATAATAAATTAATCTATCCCCATATAATATTATATTAATAATTATCAAATATTGTTAGATAATTAGTATAATATACATTATAATTTATTATGTTTCACATAATATTTAATATTTGTCATTAAAATTACAATATAGTATTATTTATTAAAATATATAGTTAATATATTTTATTCAAAAAACATGTGAAAGAATTAAGTGAAAATTTAAATTATATTAAATTACATCAAAATATCAATAGTAGATCAAATGAATTGTAAGTTAAAATCAAGTTAATAGCTAAAAATAATATAAGAATATTTTAATAGTTATCTTATATTAATAATAATATATGAGAATATTATTAAGTAATGATGACGGAATTAAGTCACTGGGAATACTAGCTTCTAAAAAAGCCGTGGAATCTCTGGGAGAAACAATTGTTGTAGCACCTCAATCTCAGCAAAGTGCTATTGGAAGAGCTTTAACATTGTTTAAGCCACTTAGAATAAATCCAACTAAACTTAAAGATGGATCAAAAGGATATGCAGTTACTGGAACTCCAGCAGATTCTGTGACTCTTGGAATATTTGAATTAAGTGAAAAAAAGCCTGATTTAATGATTTCAGGAATAAATCTTGGTGAAAATGTTGGAAAAGGTGAACTTACTACATCTGGAACAATAGGAGCTGCAATGGAAGCTGCATCATTTGGAATACCAACAATAGCTATTTCACAGCAAGTAACAAGAGGAGATATAAAGTTTGATGATGGGACAGCTGAGATTGATTATGATCTAGCTAAAAAAATACTACTAAAAATAGCTAAAAATGTATTAGATAAAGGAATGCCTAAGGGGTGTGATGTATTAAATATAAACATCCCTTCAAACCCAGATTCAAGTGATATAGCTATTACAAAGCTTGGAAAACGAATGTATATGCCAGTTATTGAAACAAGATTCGATCCTAGAGGAAAGCCATATTATTGGATTGGAGGTGCTCCATATGAAGAAAATGAGCAAGGAACAGACGGATATCTGTTAAAAGTTAAAAAACAACCTACAATCACACCAATAAGTTTAGATTTAACAAGTAATTTAAAATCATTAGATGATTGGATTTAATCAAGTTAGAAGATCTTTGATTTCTCGTTTTGAAAAATCTGAGATAATCTTTATTTCATTACATTAAGATCTTTCAAGATTCGATCTCTTTCTTTTCTAAGATCCCCTAGGAATACTTCATCATCGCAGCCATTCTTTTCTAAATATGCAATAGTTGTTGTTATAGCTTGTAAATTAGTTTCTAATTGATTTATTACCATGTTATAATACTCCTTATAGGCATTATACCTTAATATGATATTTGCCTTAGTTCAAGTTATAAAATCTAAAATAATATGAAACTATAAAAATTTTATAGTATTATACTAACTATTAAAAAAAATATTAATGATTGCATTAATTTATAGTACAATCACGATAAATATATAATATATTATGTTAAAACCTATAATATATAGTTATGTTATTAATAGTATAAATTACTTTTTAAATTCTTTTGGCTGTGCAATAATTAATTTTTCAGTTGATGGATGACAGTGAATTTTCTTAGTTGTGGTTAGATTGTAAATTATTTTTTGTAGTTTTTTTTATTTGTTGTCTATGTTTTTCATTGAATATCTATT
>NZ_LWMT01000046.1 GCF_001639265.1 Methanobrevibacter filiformis | reverse complement strand
TCCTAGAATAAGCTTTCTTACCTGGAGTATCCGCATATTTAGAATGCAAATCACCAAAATCATACCGACTAACCAATTCCTCAATAAAAAAACAAATATGATTATCTGGAATAAAGTCCCTCAAATTTAAAGGAAGTAAAAACACCTGACCAATACTATCTTCATGCAAAACCATAAACACCAACTCAACAAAAACTAAAAAACATTAATACTATATTACACCCCATAATATTTAAAACTAAGCATAACTAAAAAGAATCAAAAAATAATTATTGCACAGCCAAAATAAAAAAATAAAAAATGGAGGATTTTCACTTCAAAGTAATTTATGGTTACTTACTCCAGAATTGGCTAAATTATTTGCAAAGTATAATATAGCTATTAGTACAAGTATAGATGGACCAAAAGAGATAAATGATTATCAAAGAGGTGAAGGTTACTTTGATAAAACCATGAATGCTTATGAAATAGCTAAAAAAAATGGAATTAAAACCAGTTTTGTATGTACATTTACATCATATTCAAAGGACTTTAAAGATGAAATTTATGAATTTTTCCTAAAAAATGAAGCAAGCATAAAACTTCATGGAGCATTACCATCACTTAGAGGAGATAATGCAGATAAATGGGCATTAACCACTGAAGAACATGGACAAATATTAATAGATCTATTAGATAAATATTTATATGATTTAGATAAGTTTGAAATAAAAGATTTTGATCATATCTGTAAAAGTAGTTTTTTAAGACGAGGCACACTGTGTACATTTGCTGATTGTATTGGTGACACTTTAGCTATTGGACATGATGGAAAGATTTATCCCTGCTACAGATTTGTAGGAATGGAAGATTATGTTTTAGGCAATGTTCAAGATAATCCATCAATGAAAGAAATAATGAAAACAAGTGCTTGGGGAAAATTAGAGGAATTTAGAGAATATGTGAAAGAAAATTGTAAAGACTGTACATACACTAAATTTTGTAATGGAGGATGCCCATATAATGCTATTGTATCATCAAAAACACCTAAAAGTGTGGATCCTCAATGTGAAGCTTATAAAATAATTTTTAAAGAAGTATCAGATAGATTGAACAAAGAATTTTTAAGTTCATCACTGCCACCAATGTTTACAAGTAATACACAACAAGTACAAGAAGCACAGGATGAAAATAAGAAGAAAAAGTACAGTATTAAAGATTTAATGTTTAAAAAATGAGATTAATTGTCATTAATTAATTAAAAGGTACATAATATGCAATATAAAGAAATAAAGAAAACTGGAGACAAATTATCTATTTTAGGCTATGGATGTATGAGATATCCTCGTAAAAATGGACGAATAGACTATGAAAGAACTGAAAATCAAATTATAACAGCTATTGAAAATGGAGTTAATTACTTTGATACTGCACATATGTATCCTGGAAGTGAAGAAACACTTGGAAAGATACTTGCTAAAGGATATAGGGAAAAAGTAAAAATAGCTACTAAATTACCAATTATGAATATCAACACAAAAGAAAAAATGGATCAAACATTTGAAACTGAGCTTGAAAGACTTCAAACAAATTATATTGATTATTATATGCTTCATGATCTCACATACTCAGAATGGAAACATCAACAATCAATTGGAGTTTTATCATTCATTGAAGATGAAAAAAAGAAAGGAAGAATAATCAATATTGGTTTTTCATATCATGGAAATATAATTAATTTTAAAAAGATTATTGAAGAATATGATTGGGATTTTGTTATGCTCCAGTATAATTATTTAGATGAATATTATCAAGCTGGAAAAGAAGGGTTAGAGTATGCTTCTGCCCAAGGACTCGGAATACTGATAATGGAGCCTCTTCGTGAAGGAATGATTATAAATAAATTACCGAATGAAGCATCAAAATTAATAGAAAACTTTAAAATTAAAAGAACTCCAGCAGAATGGGCTTTACGTTGGTTATGGAACAATCCTCATGTTGATGTTGTAATATCTGGTATGAGTAGAGAAGAAGACATTGAAGAAAATGTTAGAATAGCTAATGATGTAAAAGTAAATTCATTAACAGAAGATGAAGAAAAATTAATTGATAATCTTAAAGAAGAATTTAAAAAAAGCATAAAAATAGATTGTACTGCATGTGGCTATTGTTTACCTTGTCCTAAAGGAGTTGATATTCCTCTTGCATTTTCAGCACTAAATGACAAAAGTATTTTTAGAGATATTAAAACAACTGTAATGTATTTAATAACAACTTATCCAAATTCATCTGCATCTAACTGCACTAAATGTGGAAAATGTGAGCCAAAATGTCCACAACACTTAGATATTATGAATAATTTAGAAGAAGTTGATTCTAGTTTTGAAAAATGGTATTACAAGATACTATGTAAAATTGTAAAAGCAATCATGTTTAGATAACATAACAATGATCTCCCAAAAATAACAAAAATCTTCGATTTCTAAACTTTTATTTCGTGACGGAAAATTAGATAAATCTTTGATTTCTCATTTTTAAAAGTTTGTATCATGTTTTAAAAGTTAATTTAAAACTTGATGCCAATCCCATGCTGTTTCTACTATTTTTTCGAGGTTATCAAATTCTGGTTTCCAGTTTAGGATAGATTTTGCTTTTTCACTGTCAGCTATTAAAATATCTGGGTCTCCTTGACGTCTATCCACCACTTTATGACTTATATCTTCACCAGTTATTTTAGCACATGCATCTATTACTTCTTTAACTGAAAAACCAGTTCCATTTCCAAGATTAAAAATATCACTTTGTTCTTTTTCTAAAAATTCAAAAGCTTTTAAATGAGCTTGAGCAAGATCATTTACATGGATATAATCTCGTATACATGTTCCATCAGGAGTATTGTAGTCATCACCAAAAACATGGATTTTATCTCTTTTATCCAATGCAACATCTAAAATTAATGGAATTATATGTGTTTCTGGAATGTGTTTTTCTCCAACATCCAAATTAGGGTCTGCTCCTGAAGCATTAAAATATCTAAGTGAAGCATAATTAAGTTGATCTTTTTGAGATTTTTCATATAATGCTTCTTCAACCATTAATTTAGATTCCCCATATGGATTAATTGGATTTAATGGATGGGATTCTACTATTGGTGTTTCCTCAGGTACCCCATATACTGCTGCTGATGAAGAAAAAATAAATTTAGAAACATTGTTATCATTCATCACTTTTAACAAATTTAAGCTATTTATAAAATTATTTTTATAATATTTCTGAGGTGATTTCATCGACTCAGCAACTGAAGTTAATGCTGCAAAGTGTACAACGCCCTCAATGTCGTATTTTTTGAAAAGAGATTGTAAAAATTTGAGATCTCCTAAATCTCCTTGAACAAACTCTCCCCATTTCAAATTTTCCCTGTGTCCTGTGCTTAAGTTATCTAAAACCATAGTTTCATACCCATTATCATTGAACATTTTGTTAGTATGAGACCCTATGTATCCAGCTCCGCCTGTAATTAAAATCATGTGTCTTCCTTCCTTATTCCTATATTTTTATATCTTGATTAAAAAGTATAAAATAAACTTATGTATTCATAAATAATATAATGTTTGTAATAATTATTTATAAATGTTTTTATGAAAAATATTAACTCTTTAAAGTTATATCATATACTAGTTAATTAAATAATAAAACCATTTTTAACATTACTAATGATTAAAAATTAAATTAAACTATCTTTATCTTAAAAATAAACTATAACCAACTGTCCAAAAGTATTACTTAAATATAATAAAAAATATAACTTAAGAAACTTTTAAACACTGATTAAAGTGTTTTAAAGCGATAAAATTTTTCATGAGTTTATTTCAACTTAATATTATTATATCATGTGTTTATCACTTATAAATGTTTTTGTTTAAACATGCTAATTATTAAAAAATATGCCTATAAATAATTTAAATATACATGAAAAACATACATTAATGAATAAAACATACTAACGGATATCTAAAATACATTAAACATAATCATGAAAATAAGATTAAAACACTTAGGAAAACACTCAGAAAACAGATAAAAATGATTGTAAGATAGCTATTAAAATGTAGGAGAATAAAATAATAATAAAAAATTAAAATAAGACAATATTTAAAAATACTTGTAATTATTCATTATTTGAAATAGCTATATATTTATATAATAAAGCAGCAATTATACTTCCAATAATAGGACCTATTATAAAAATAGGGAGATAAATTAAAAGATTTACTCCTCCTGCTAAAAAATCCACGATTATTGGTGAAAAACCACGAGCAGGATTAATACAACCTCCAGTTATAGGACCTAAAACAGTTAAAGAAATTCCTATAGCCAATCCAATAGCTAAACCATAAATACCAGGGTCTGCTTTTTTATCAACAGCAACACCCATCACAACAAGAACTAATAAAAATGTACCGATTATCTCGCCAATAAATGCTTGTAAATAGCTAATTCCAACCCCTGGAGCATTTGCACCAAGTGCACCAATTAAAACCCCATCCATTCCAAATACTGAAAACACACAAAGTGTAGCTATTACAGCTCCAATAAATTGTGCAAGAATATAAAATGTAGCATTCTTTAAACTTATGTTTTTAGTAACAAGTAATCCAATAGTAACCGCAGGATTTATATGTCCGCCAGATACCTTACCAAAAGCATAAATAGCAACCAATGCAGTAATACCAAATCCCCAGCTTACTGCTAACCACTCACTAAACCCACCTAATGCACCAATAGCTCCAGTAGGAATATAAGAATGAACAATCAAAGCAGCTCCAACTGCAGCTCCAGTTCCAAAAAATACTAATAAAAATGTTCCTACAAGCTCAGCTAAGAATTTTTTTCTTAAATCATACTCCATTAAATCATCTCTTTTAAAAATATTTGAAAACATTAGATTATATGTTTTTAATATATTATTTAAGAAACTATATAAATGTTAATATATATTTTTACTAATATATATTTTCCATTATATATTTGTATTACATTAGTCAAAATTTTCAAAATTAGTTAATAAAATGAACTTTGTTTAGATAATATGTAAATATATAATATTACATAATCAAAATAATGATAAGTATTATAAATAGTTAGAATGTATGATAAATGTATAAATGCAAAAATGAAAATAGGCGATAAAAAATAAGTTTAAGTTAAAATAGGTTAAAATAAATTAAATTAATTTACCTAATTTTAATAAAGCTTTTGGTGAAACTTTTACCAATTTTTTGATTAGTTCAGTGGTACTGACTTCTTCAAATTCAACATCTTGGAATGCTACAGCTATAGAATCTAATTCTTTATCTGATAATGATGCTAAATAATCTCTGGTTTTTGAGTATTTTTTCATTTTTTCCCCTAACTCATCATCCACTAATTTATCATATTCATATAATCTTTTTGAAGAATAATTTTCTTCTTTTATTGCATTTGCAGCTACTTCACCAGCTATTTTACCACAAGTCATTCCACTAATGATTCCTCCACCAGTTAATGGGTTTACTTGCCCTGCTGCATCTCCAACAACTAAAATATTATCTCCAGATATGTGTTTATGCACTCCTCCAACTGGATCCCCACCAACATTTAATTCTACAGCTTGAGCATTTTGAGTAGCTGGGCAATTAGCCACAAAATCAAGAAGGTGTTGGTAAGCTGTTTTGTCAGTGTCTGTTGGGATAACAGCTAATCCTACATTTGCAATATCTTCACCTTTTGGGAAAATCCAAGCATAACCTCCTGGCGCAACACTTCCAAAGTAGAACTCAAGAACATTAGGATTTGTCATTTCAACATTACACATTTCAAATTGAATTCCAGATTCCATGTCTTTAATTTTAGTTCCAGTTTTAAGACCAGCTAATCTTGCAATACGTGATTCAGGACCATCTGCAGCTATGATAATATTTGCTTTAATTTCAATTAATTCACCTAGGTGTTCACATATAACAACATAATGATCTTCTTTTTTAATTATTTCTTTTGCTAATGTTTTGATTTTTATTTGAGCCCCAGCTCTTCCAGCATCCATAGCCATATGTTTATCAAAGACTTTTCTCTCTAAAATATACCCTGCTTCAGGTAATTCAATTGTATCATCATTTAACCATACATCTGTTCCATTTGGAGCTACTAATCTTATTCCTTCAATATCTTTCACTGCCCATCGAGGACTTGTTTCTATTCCTAATTTTTTTAGTCCTTCAATAGAAACTCCCTCAGCACAACGTTTAGGTGCACCTATTTCAGATTTTCTGTCAATTAATAATACATTAGCTCCATTTAATGCTGCATGTTTAGCTGCTATAGATCCTGCAGGTCCAGCACCAATTACAAGTATATCTGTTGTAATCATTTTCTCACCTCAATCTTTTTCTAAAGCATTTACTGGACATGCTTTAATACAAAAATCACATTCTTTACATTCCCCAGTATCAAATTCTAATTCAGTTTCCCTTACTAGAATTAAATTTCTAGGACATACTCCTGCACACTCACCACAGTAAGAACACCATTCTTTAACAATCATATTAGTTACTCCTTAAAAATAAAATAATAGCTATCTAATTTATTAAATAAATACATAGCAAAATATAATTATAATGAGTTATTGAAAACAATTACCAATAAAAATAACTATTAAGTGGATTATTTATTAATTGTTTTATTAAAATATAATATTTAATTATTTAAACACCAATTTATATTATTTACTTTTTTAGATATAAATATTTTGTGTATAAAAAGTTAGAAATAAATAATAAATTGATTAAATCAGATATAAAGAATTATAAAGAATAGTAAGAAATATATAAATTAAAAAATATTAAAAAATAATTATTTAAATCATGTTAGGAACCTTAAGATTTGGTGGAAGTGGTTTAATATTAGCTGGAGTTCCAATAGCTAAGTAAAAAGGTGGAACATTTCGTGTTACAACAGCTCCAGCAGCAACAATTGCACCTTCACCTATTTCTATATTGGACAAGAAGGTTGTATTTGCACCTACCGATGCTCCTTTTCTTATTTGAGGTCCTTTAAGCTCATAATCTACTCTAATTGGGTATCGATCATTGGTAAAACATGAACATGGACCTATAAATACATTATCCTCAATAATACTGTTTTTAGGAATATATACATTAGATTGGATACTTACACCATTACCAATTGTGCATTCTCCTTCAATAACTGTATTTGTACCAATTAATACATTATTACCTATTTTAGTTTTTTCCCTTATAACTACATTATGTCCTGTTTTGAAGTTGTCTCCAATTTCTACATCATTGTAGATTACAGAATTAGAACGAATCAGATGCTTTTTCCCTAAGACTGGAGGTTTACTGAAACGAGAATATTTAACTCCTATTTGAATATTTTCTTTAGCTAATTTAGGATCCTCTTGATCAGAATCATCAGTAAACATCTTAAAAAAATTAGCCATTTTATCCTTTTCCCCATTAATTTAGTAACATACATATGATATTCAAGTTAGCAACATTATAAGCTTAAATTAATTATTAAATTATCACATAACTAAAATATGAATAACATCTACATAAAATATTATAACAAGGTGTAATACATAATATTTAATATAGGATAATAATTAGGTAGTAATTTAATAAAATTTTAATAAAATTTTAATTATATTTAAAATTATGTAGTTTATGATATATAATTTTATCTATAATTTTTATAAAATAAGTTAAGTGATTGCGAATTAAAATTTAAAAAGGATTAATATGAATTATACTCAAAAAAAAATTGAAAATCATGTTAGAAAAATAAGAAAAGAAATTGGACATGAAGATAGTGAAATCAATATTAAAAATATAATATTTAATGAAAATATTAGTGAAAATAAGAATACTAAAAATATTAGTAATAATAGAAATGATAATAGTGAATTATGGATAATAACTAAAGATAGGTCAGATAAATCCATTATAATTGGTAAAGGAGGATGGGTTGTAGGTCGATTAAAAGAAGAGCTTGGAATTGGAAAAATACATGTTGAAAGCTATTCTGATTATATTTTAAAGAAATATAAAATGGAATTATCATTAGATAAAGTAAATTCATTTATAAGAGATCAAAAAGAAATAGCTATTAAAGAAGGATTAGAATGGAATTCTGATAAATCTAATGGATTAATAAATCTTAAAAATCTTTTAGAAGAAAAAATTAACAATATTTATAATTTTGATTTTAATAAATTTATAAATAACTTAGAGATAAGTGAATTTAATAAAGAAAATAAACATCAATGTATTGTTGCATTGTCTGGTGGTGTTGATAGTAGTTTTTCTTTAATAATAGCTAAATATTTAAATTTCAATCCAATAGCTATTACAGTTGACCCTGGAACCATAATACTCCCTAAACAGTTTAAAAACAATATAAATAAATTATGTAATAAACTTAATGTGAAACATAAGTTCATAAAAGTAGATTATTCTGATGTAATTGATGGATCTCTTTCAAAAGGTAAATTTCACCCTTGTGGACAATGTTCAAGTAAAACTGGAGAAACATTATTTAAATATGGATTGGATAATAAAATACCTATTGTTATTTTTGGAGACATGCTTTCAACTGGATCACAATGTATAACTAAAAACAGGACATTTGATACAGAAAACAATGTTAAAAATCTATATAGACTAAATTTACCTGCTACATTAGCTATATCAAAACAAGAAATAAAACAAGTAACATCCAATTATGATTTAACTAAAATAGGTGGTTTTGGTTGTCCATTGTTATTTGAAGTTCATAAAAAATATCCATATATGAGAAAATTTTCTATTCAAAGAATTCTTAGAGAAACAAGATCAGGTGCCTTAGAACCAGGAGAAGCCCTTGATTTAATTTGGAGTTTTAATAAAGTTAAACATTATTAATAATCAACCAGTATTGCTAAAATAATTATTACTAAAATAAGCTAAACTAATACTAGCAAATAATTAAAGAGAAAAAGAATTTAATTATTACATTTCTCAAATTCTTTTTCTAAAAAGGTTTCTGTGTTTTTACAAGCGATTTCAACCATTTCTGGTGATGGTCCACCTGGAATGTTTCTAAGCTTAACATTTTCTACTGGATCTAATGCTTTTCTAATTGATTCATTAGATAGGTTTAATTCTTCTCCAATTATATCCACTGATATTCTATTAATGAAGTCTGAATTTATATTATCTAACATTATACAGTTGTCAAATGCTTCATTTACAACTTTCCCTACTATTTCATGAGCTACTCTGAAAGGTATACTTTTTTCTTTGACCATTAGATCTGCAAGGTCTGTTGCTGTTGCAAAGTTAGATTCAGCTAATTCTATGCCACGACCATTGAAAACTTTAATAGATAAAGTCATATCTTTGACAATGTTTAGTATATCATGGCTACTTTCACAAGCATTCCATAAATGAGGAGTTAACTCTTGTAAATCTCTGTTGTATGTGTATGGAATAGCCTTTAAGATAGTTAAGACTGTTACAAGATTTCCATTGATAATAGCACATTTTGATCTTGCCACTTCAGCTACATCAGGATTCTTCTTTTGAGGCATGATTGATGAAGTAGATGAGAATTCATCAGATATTTCAATTAAGCTAAACTCATAACTGCTCCATAAAACTAATTCTTCACATATTTTAGATAAATTAGTAGTGAGCATGGTTAAATCAAAGACTGTTTCGGCTATAAAGTCACGAGCACTAACACCATCCATTGAATTTTCCATATAGCTATCAAAACCTAATAGATTTGTTGTGGTTTCTCTGTTTATAGGGAAAGTTGTGGTTGCCATAGCTGCAGAGCCAAGCGGATTAATATTAACTCTTTTATATGTATCTTCTAAGCGTTCATAGTCTCTTTTTAATGATTGCGCATAAGCCATCAGATGATGAGCAAATGTAACTGGTTGAGCATGTTGAAGATGAGTATATCCTACAATTATTGTTTCTTTATGTTCACGAGCCGTTTCAACTAAGCCTTCCATGAAACTAAGTATAGATTTTTGGATTTCTCGAACTTTAATTTTTAATGCTAATCTAATATCTGTTGCCACTTGATCATTTCTTGATTTTGCAGTATGCATAAATCCTGCAATATCTCCAATTTTATCAGTAACATAATTTTCAACAGCCATGTGAATGTCTTCAACTGCATAGTCAAATGTTAAAGCTTCAAATCCTTCTTCTTTTAACTCATTTAATGTCTTTATTATTTTATCTGCAACATCTTTGTCAATAATATCTTCTTCTTTAAGCATTGAAGTGTGAGCAATATTACATTCAACATCTGCATCAAAAATATAGTGGTCAAAACCAAGAGAAGAGGTAAATTCAGCAGCATTTTTTGTCATTTCTTTTTCTAATCTTCCAGCTCTTATGTCCAAATAAATCACCTGACTTTTATTAAAATGACCCAATACAATAATATAAAGTCGATTTACCAACTGCTTTACAATAACAAATTAAACAAATGAAAAATCTGAGTTCCAAAAAATAAATATATACATCAACAATGTATAAGTTAATACATGCATATATATTTTCAAAAGTTCATGATTGATAATATCTTATAATTGAAATATCTTTACCAAAAGTTAACTTATGTTCAACAAAATATAAATACTTTTCAGTCATTAAGGATAATGTAAAAGAAGATTGAAATAAATGTAAAATTCGTTTAATATAAAATTATACATAAAAATACACTAAAATGAATCATGTTCTAAAAATTTTAAAACCACAATATTATTTAAATAGAAGGAATAAAAACTAATAAAAATATAATATTAATAAATTAGCTATTATATAAAGAAGGTATTGATATGGATAAAAATTTAATAAATAAATTAGAGTATCTTCATGAAAATAACCAATTTGAAGAAATCATACAATTAATTCTTGAAGTTCCAGAAGAAAAGCGAGACTATAAATTAAAATCACAATTAGCAAGAGCATATAATAATTGTGGAGTATTCATAACTGGAAAAAGTGAAGAATTTATAAAAGCCATTGAATTATTGCTATCCATTAAAAAAGATGGGAAAGATGATTATTTATGGTACTACAGGATAGGATTTGCATATTGGAGCATTAATATTAATGATAAAGCATTAGAATCCTTTAAAAAAGCAAATAAGTTGATTAAAGATAAAAAAGAAAAAGAGCATATTGATGAGATTAAAGAATTTATAAAACAAATTGAACATGAAATAAAAATAAGTAAACTCATTGTAATGGAAAATTGTAACTAAAGTGTGATGTGGTTAAAACAACTAATTACACTTAAAAGCAAAAATTACCTAAATTATTTAAACCATCTAAATTTGTAATGAATTTATTAACTAAGCTAACTGTTTTATTTGTTGATTCATTTAAATATGTTTCATAAATCAAAGCAGAAGTACCATTGTTGATTATTGGAATAGTTACATCATCTGGACTACTTGGATGACCATCTGTTGCAGGTACAAATTTTAAGATTCCGATTTCACTAATATTTTGAATAATAGCTAAACCAATTGATTTAGACTTTTTATCGTTTAATGGAGCTATAATAAAATTGTAATCTTCATAAACCCCTCTATGGGCATGAAAATCTACAACTAAATCATAATTTTTAATGTTTATATCAGGAACCACATTTTTAGCAAGTTCTTGTCCATTTAACCTACTTTTATCAAAATCATTCAAATCTTTTGTAACATTGATTCTATAAATATAATAACAATTATTTAAACTCTTATTTTTATTTTTTAAAATATTAGCTACTGCCCTATGAGAATTATTTTCAAGAGGATGAACACCAATTATAATAGCTATTTTGTTTAAAGAGTGTACATTCCCATAAGGACCATCAATCTCAACTGTTCCTAAACTATTATTCTCTAAAATATTAATAGAATTATCATCTTGTATTTCTTTATCATGATCTAAAAAAACACCTATGAAAATAGAAGATGAAACAAACAATATTGCAATAATAATCAAATATCTACTCATAAAGTTTAGTATAAATTTTTAAGTAAATAAAATTTATGATAAAATTAATAATAAAATTAATGAAATTAATATTAAAAATAGAATTAAAATAATATAGGTTAGTCAGATTAAGTAGTGTTAGTATTAATAACCTTTAACAAGAATTTTTAATGAACCATCATTTGGATTTATAATTAAACCATGAACTGGAAGATCATTCGGAATTAATGGATGATTTTTAATCTTTTCAACCCCCTTTAAGACATTAGATTCTTCATCTTCAATAGCTCCAATCCATTCTTTAAGATTTACTTCATTTATATCTTTTTCTTTAATTCCACGATCAATCATTGAGTTTTTAAGTTTTTCAGAATCAGAATTAGCCATTCCACAATCAGTATGCCCAACTAACATGACCTCTTCTGCCCCAAGTGCAAAAATAGCTGCTGCAACAGATCTTATAACATCAGAACATATAACATTATTTCCAGCATTTTTAATTATTTTCGCATCTCCTCTCCCAATACCTAAAGCAGGTTCTAAAAACCCAACTAAACGAGTATCCATACAAGTTACAATAACCAATTTCTTTTGAGGTAAATGAGATAGCTTTTCAACTTCAAATTCATCCACAAATTTCTTATTATTTGACATAATTTCATTAAGTAACATGATAACAACCTAAAGTAGAATCTATATAATTAGCTATTTAAGTCTATCTAAGTTAATTTTATGGATATTGAAATTATGCAATAATTATATTAACTTAATCTAAAAAGTAAGAAAAAATAGGTATTTTACTAATTAATAATCATTTTATTTAATTAGTATTAAAAAATAAGAAAAAAATAATAATTTACTAATAAACTTATCTATTTAATGGTTTATTAATCCAAGTGAATATTATGAGATTTTGCAAAATCAAAGACTTATGAAATCAACACTTTAAAATTATCGGGCTTTTCCTACTTTTCTAGCTATTACCAGTTCTCCCACAGCTATTAAACCTACAAAAAATCTTTCAAGACCTCCAGTAGCCCAAATAGCTTCTCCAAAGGTAGAATCCTTAATTCTTCGTTCATATTCTCCAGGTTTGATTCTTTGACCAGTAGTTCTTGTGCTTATGATAGCTGAGGCTTCCATCAATTCATCCCAACTGACTCCTTTCAGTTGTTTTTCCATAGCTTCGTATAGTTTAGATACTTTAACCTCATATAAAGAAGATAGTGTATTTACTATGTCAAATGACCTTATAACGCCAATAACTACTTCATTGTCATCAAGTACAGGAATACTAATTAATTTAGAGTCTGAAGTTTCTAAAACTGCAAGTCTTGAAGGATCATTTTCATGCATATATTTAATATCTTCTTTTGGACTCATTACTTCGTGAATAAACTTCTTATTTTCCCTTAAACCTTTAGTGATGTCAAAAGAAGTTATCCAACCAATAAGTTTCTTATCACTGTCAATTACTGGTGTAGTAAACTTTCTGGAAGCTTCCATTTTTATGGAAACCTCTTCAATTGTATCATCTGCAGACACATAGACAAAATCTTTATCCATCATTTCTTTTGCTTTCATTTAATCCCTCCTTAATTATTTATCTAAAAATTCTAATTTTAATGCATTAACTGGACATTTTGTTGAACATACATTACATCTTATACATATATCCTCATCTAAAACAGGCAAATCATCCTTTAATTTAATAGCATCTACTGGACAAGAATCTTCACATAGATAACAACCTACACATGCCTCTTCATTGATTTGAAGATTTTTAGTTACTATAACAGAACCCAATGTTCTTTTAAGAGAAATAGCACTTTGAGGACATAAATTAGCACATGACCCACACCCTATACATATTTCTTTCTTAACATGCGAATATTTTTTATATAACTCAGGATAATCAGTTTCATCTAAATTATTATCTAATGTTTCATTTAAATCATTATTAATACTTTCAAAAACTTCACCAGTGTCTTCAGATTCATCATTTTTTATTGTTATTGCTTTAGTTGGACAAAATTTCTTACAGGTACCACAAGCAACACATTTATGAGTGTCAACATTAATTTTCTCCATTTTAAGAGTTCTGTGAGGTACTTTCGATTCAACTAAATTATATGATACTAAATTAGTTTCTGAAGATATTATAGAATTTGTTTCCATGACATAAATACATGATACTGGGCAAGTTTGAGCACAAATTTCACATTTAACACAGTTATCTTTGACTCTTGAGCGTCTAATAGAAGTTGATGAACTAATAGCACCTACTGGACACTCAATTACACATAAATCACATCTAACACATCGTGGAGAAATAGCTAATGTCTTACCTTTTGAGGTGTAATCTCCAATATCTACATTAAAATCATCAATATCATCGTCTAAATCTGCAGATTTAAGAATAACTTCTTTTCGCAAAGTTTCTATCTGTTTTTTAAATGTTAACTCCATTCTAAAAACTCCAAGAGTCGAATTAATTATTAATATATTTCATGAAATAGTCAATTAAAAATATTTTATTTAATTATATATTTTTTTCTAGATATTTCTTATGAATTAATCAAAATTAAAGATATTAATTAATTATGCAATCAATTTATTTAATTATTAAAGATATTAATTAATTATGCAATCAATTTATTTAATTATTAAAGATATTAATTTTATTTGTTATTAACTAATCACAGATATTATAATTATCTAAATACAATAATTTAAAGTTTTATATTTTAATCTGATAAAAAATTGAACATTTAAGTATTATGTTAATTATCTAATTCTCTTTCAAATTTATTTAACTCATTTAAATTAGGAATTCCAAGTAATCCTATATTTTCAACAGATTTAGAAGCTATCCAATTAGCAATTGTACAAGATTTCTTTAAAGAATAATTTTTGAGATAAGAATACAAGAATCCTGTGTTAAATAAGTCTCCTGCAGCAGTAGTATCTACAACATCGACTTTAAAAGATGAAACTTCAACTTCCTCCTCAAAAGTGAGACCATAAACACCATATGCTCCTCTTTTCACAATAACATATTCAATTCCATATTCTAAAGCTTTTTTTGCTATTTTTTTATAATTTTCATTATCTTTATTATCGTTATCAATATTAAATAACATTCCAAGTTCTATTTCATTAATAAGAAGAATATTAGTTCTTTTTAATATTTTTTCAAGTGCCTGCAGTCCTTTTTTAACATATACTCTTCCAGGATCAAAACTTAAAATAATAGAAGCTGGTAACAAATCAATTAAATCATTTTGAGCATTAAAAGAATTTCCTACAAATGAAGAATAATGAATTATCTTAGAATCTTTCACATTATTAATATCTATTTCATCAATAGATATTTCATCATTAACTCCAGGATCCACATAAAGAGCCCTATTTCCATTTTCATCTAAAAAATCATATACTTTACCCGAAGAACCATTACTTTCGTAAAGTAGATTGTTTAAATACACTCCAGATGAAATTAGGTTCATTTCTAAAGTTTCACCTTCATCATCTTCAGCTATTTTACCAATATAAGAAGTATTGATATTTAAATGTGAAAGCCCAATTATTGTGTTAGCTGCTGAGCCCCCACAACTTGAATCTTTATTTATAATCTGACTTTCACTATCAGAAACTGCAATTTCGTCAACATGGAAATAATTATCCATATTTAAAGCTCCAAAACCTATTACATCAATATCATATTTTTCCTTTAAAAATCTCATGATAATCCTCAAATAATATATTATAGTTATCTATTCATTTTATACTAAAAAGTAATAGCTATTAAGATTTATAAAATATCCAGTAAATTAATCTTTAAATCCCCAAGTTGACCATTGAAGTTCCCTGCAGAAATTTTAACAATGCCTTCAATGTCAATTATTGAATCAATAGCTATTTTAACAGCTTTTTCGACAGTTTCTTGATTGATTCCATTAATAACTATTTCAGGAATATAATTAACATCTTCTGGAACTTTTGACACTTCAACTATTTTTTTCTTAAGGGATGGGCAGTAATAGTGGTTAGTTGTAGGTCCAATCCAAGGATAATTTGTTTCAACTTTTGAAGCAGCAGAACATATTCCAAAAGGAGCAATCGCCCCTTCAACTTCACCAATTGCTTCGATAGCTATTTTTCCTGCTTCAACTACTGCATCTTTTTCACTGCACATATACCAGAAATTAGCACCCATAACACCTTCACTATAAGCAATTTTAGATTCTATTTTAAAATCAGGAACTGCAATAGGAACATTAATCATTTTCCTACCATAAATTTCCTCATGCCATTCATAACCATCTCCACAATGCCCTACTTGTTTCATAGTTCCAATGAAACCTTTAGGGTTCGGTGTCATATTAAATACACTTGTAAATGGTTTAACAAGAATGTCTTGACGAATCCTGTAAGACAATTCAACCTCAAATTTATCAATATTGTCTAAACCAAACCAATATTGAGCAATAGCTCCAATTCTACCATCAGGAGTTTTATTTTTATCAACAAAGCATTCTACTCCTCCTTCAACTCTACCAATAACTGCACCAGGAGTTGCTGTAGAATCATAAGCTGCTTGTTTTAAAATATCTTCATGATCTGCAGTAATAAGCAATCTGACAAAAAATCCTTTAAAACTTTCAAAAAATGTATCTTCAACGATTTCATATTTTTTATTCATTTAAAATACCTTAGACTAATTTATTAATTGAATTATATATGATATTCATGATAATTAAACTTTTCCATGTTTTTCTGTTTAAGATTTACGGATATTTACATGTAATATTTTATAACTATGATAATCAAAGGTTAAATTCATTTATAAAAATGAATCTCTACTTATTATGAATTACAGATTTTCTTTAAAAAGATTGTTGTATACAAAAGTTATACAATACTTCAAAGCAATACTCAACCTTCCAATATCCATAAAATAGAAATTTACAGATAGATCCTACCTCAAATCTCTTAAAATTCATGTATATGACTTAAAAAATAATTATTAAAGAGTCTGATATGTTAAGTTAGAAAAAATCTTTAATTTCTCATTTCTAAAGTTTAAATATCTATAAATTCAGGAGGAACATGATTCACCAGCCAAACTTTGTTCTTTGATAAGAAAAATTCATATCCTTTTTCATACATCTTTTTTCCATCAATAATTAACACAACTGGTTGTCCACGTCTTTTCCCAACATTAATTGCTGTTTTTTCATTTTCTGATAAGTGTACATGTTGATGAGACATTGATTTTAATCCCTTTTCAAGAATAGAATCTAAAAATCTTTTTGTTGTTCCATGAAATAGAATATCTGGAGGAACTCTACTTTCTAATTGTAAATCAATACTAATACTATGACCTTGATTAGCTCGGATTTTTCTTTTTGTTGAATTAAATGTGAATCTCTGTTTATCATTAGTGTTTATAATATTTTCTATTATCTCAAATGTTAGGTAAAGATTACTATACTTTTTCGCATTATTAATAAGTTGATCAACCTCAATCCAACCATTTTCATCCATATCTAGATAAATTGTTTCAGGAGCATGTCTAAGCACAAGACTTAGAAATTTACTAATCCTTTTTTTATTTATTATATCTCCTCCAATAGTTAATATCTTTTTAAATTATATTTCCTATTAATAAATTCCCAATTAATCTGGTTATAGTATTTATAAACTCCTTTTAATTCATCCCTAACTTCCATTAAAGCAAAGCCTATAAGGTTTTGACCTTTCCATAAATTAGGATTTTTAGCTTCAACTTCATCACTTTCAAATCCAATTCCCCAAATTTTGTCATAAGAACTTGCTTCAACAAGTAGCTTATCTCCAGTTGAAATTAAATAATTCCTCAATTCATTATTTTGAGAGAATTTATGATAATTACCATTTAAAACAATAGAATATTTTACTTTATCCCATAATTCACTATTAAAATTTTGAACTTCCCTACCTAAAGATTTCATTTCATTTGGAGAATCACAAATCATTATTTTTTCGAGATTATCCTCATCTTTAAATATTCTCGCTTTTTCAGCCATCATATATTGTTCAGCACAATTATATTCATATACATCAAAAGTGAAATAACTTTTTTGCCATTGGCTTAAAAAAGATTCATCAATATTAGTATTACTACTATTACTATTAGTATTAGTATTACTACTATTACTATTATTATTGTTAGTATTATTATTAGTAGTATTATTATTAGTAGTATTATTAGTATTATTCTGAGGTTTCCAGAAGAAAATGAAATCAAGATTGTGGTTATTACTATTATTAGTGTTATTACCACTATTGTTAGCATTAGTGAATTTTTCGATCATATCTGCCAAATTATATTTCATATCTCCTTTTTTATTCCATAACTGGACTGTTTCAATCCAATAATCATCTAAATCTTCAAAATCATGACTTTTATTGTTATAATTAAAATTATAATAATTTATCCATATTTTAGGAGCAGGAAATAATTTAGCATATTCAATTTTTTCTAATTTCGATAATTCTTTAAACCAATTATTAAAATCAATGAGATACTGTTCACCATAGCCCATACGCCAACCAATACTAAATTGAGGTATTTCAGGATACATTATCCATAATGGAGCCATGGGATTTTTAAATGTGAATTCATTCATTTATTCACCTCATGAATTCATTTGTTGAACTAAAAGAAGATAAATAAAATAGTTTCTTTTTTGAAAAACTTTAAATTAACTTAATTCCCCAATAGATATTCCTCTAATATTTTTTCGCATAGATAAGCTTTTTTCAAGGAGTTCATCAAAATTATCTTCAGTTATTAATTCAATAATCGGGAGTTCTTTTCCTTTAAATGCATCTTTAAAAATATCAACTATCCAAAATTTTGTTCTGAAACTTTCGAATGTTCTTTTAGGATCCGCAGAATATGCTTTTACAAATTCCAATATATATTCCCTGCTAAATCTTGAATGAAGGTCTGCAAATACTGAAGTTATAGATGTGTGGTTTGATATAATAGCTATTTCCGCATTTTTAAGTGCGTATTCATTTCCATTAAATGAAATAGCTATCCCTTTATTTTCTTTTACAAACTGTAATGGTTCTACATCAGTGATACTATCTCCAATGTACATTATCCTATTAGGAGCTAAATTTAAATCTTCATAATTTAATATTTTATCGATAGCTATTTTTTTACCTAGACCACCTACTGTTTTAACACTTTCAGTAAGTTTGTATATATTTAATTTTGGAATCTCTTCAAAGAATATTTTTTCTAATTTCTCAAAATCAGATTCTAAAATTTTACTTGTAAGTGAAAGTAAAATTTCTTTTTCTTCTTCTAAAAGTTCAACCCCATCTATATTTAACTCTGTGAAAAATGTGTTTTCAAATGGAAAATCAATTTCATTACATAGTGCTTCAATATATTGACCATAACTTGTACTTACTATGAATGAATAAGTGTTATCATTAGCTATTTCCATAGTTCTTTTTGCACCATTTACTAATGAAATATTTTTTCTAGAAAATTCTGTTATTTTCTCATTTGTTAGACCGTAGGCTTTTAAAAATGGAGCTATTAATTTTAATGTATCACCAGCATTATAATTTTCTTTTTTTACTTCATCTATAATATAATCATCAAAACTACTTACTTTTTTAAAGAATTCCTCCCCATTTTCAATAAATTTTGCACATAATTCAAATGCATTATCATTTAATGAAATTGGTCCTTCACAATCTGTGATAAATGCCCTATTACTCATTAGCTTAACCTCCAGCAAAATTTAACAATATTAAATATAATGTTATGACAATTTAGCATTATCTTTTTAAATATTTTGTTATCTTTTTAATTAAATTTTAATTTTCTTTATTCAGCCATATGATGTGAAATTAATAATATATAAACATTTAAAATTAAATGGTCACGGCAATAGTCCTTGAAAAATAAAATAATAGTATATTGATAAACTCAAATAAAAATATAAAAATTATTTTTTAATATTCAGATTTATTTAAAAATAACATGATAATATGCATAATTAAAATATGTGTAATTAAAATATGTATATACTTTAAGTTTGGATACATAAGTAAAAGAACAATAACTAAGTTAATAAACTAAATATAATCATTTAATGCATATTTTAATTGCATTTACTGGACATAACGATTCACATTCTCTACAGTAAATACATTTGTCTTCATCACAACTCACTACGTCCTTTTCCATAGATAATGCATCAACTGAACACTTATTAATACAAATACCACAAGATTGGCATGCATCATTAGATATTAAGAAAGTTCCATTTCTTAAACCTTTGATTGTTCTTCTTTTAAAGTAAATGCTATTTTCTTTTGTAGTGAAGAATTCTTCTTTTAAGTCTATTGCATCAACTGGACAGATTGGTATGCATTTTCCACAGTAAACACAGTCCTCACCAATAATAGCTGGTGCAGGTACCTCAATGTGTATACATTTAGTTGGACAAACATTCATACATTCCCCACAACCTATACATTTATCAGTACTAAGATTTATTTTGCGTATTGGTGGGAAATATTCTATTATATCTTTAAATTCTACAATAGAAATTTCTAATTCTTTTGTAAGGTCATTATGGAAAGAATAATTTATTTTATTCATTATTAAATCTGTGATTTCAACTTCAAATTCGTCTTCATTGTGGTCAGTAGATAAACTCCTTGATATTTTATTTAATAAAGAATCTATTTTTGCAACATTTCGTGCGATATTTATTGTATCTGTGTTTAATATTTCCCTTACGATTTCTAAGGATTTAATTTGACTAAACTGAGAATAAGCTTTTTTTCTTGAAGAATATTTAATAGCTGTTGTTGGACATGCATTCATACATTCTTCACATCTTGCACAGTAAGATGGATTAATATATGGCAATTTACTAACATTTCCAACATTAATAGCTCCTTTTGATGGACAAATCCTTGTACAGGTCATGCACCCTATACACTTCTTCTGATTTACAACAATTGCTTTTCCACCAGAAACTGTTCTTGGTAATATTTCCCCATATTTAATTGCATCTGTTGGACAGAATCTTGCACAGTAACCACATCTAACACATTTATCTTCATCAATTTCACTATGAACTTCCTCATGCCCTGATGATGCAAGGTGAACTGCCCCAGATTTACATGCTTGTACACATGCACCACAAGATCTACAAAGTTTAACATTGATATTTGGAACATTCTCCAATATTGGTTTTGCAAGAACTGTATCCATAGATATTGCATCATAAGGACAAGCTTCCCTACATATAACACATCCAATGCACCTTTCATTTATCTTTGTATAATTTTCATCTGAGTCTATATATACTGCACTAACTGGGCAAGATGGAATACATGGCTTATCCATACAATGCTTACATTTTTCATTATTAATCTCATAGTCCACTTTAACATCACGAAGAGACCTAAAGCATTTTTTATCAGAAACTTCAACCATATAATCACCATTAGATAAAAACATTACTGGATAATTGAGAAGACCTAACTGTAATTAGAATAACTTTATTATTAATTTCATCTAATGAACCCAGACTATCTGAATTACCTGTTGAATCATTAACTGAACTTTTAATTGATTCATCATCCTCATTCACTGGACGAATTATTTTATCCTTATCCTCATTATTATCAGTTAAAGAAAATTTAACTACAAAATATCTTACAACAGAAAAAGGACATGTTTGATAGCATATACTACATCTTAAGCATTTGTCTTTATTATGAGTTGCTTTATTTTCATCTTCTAGAAAAGTAATAGCTCCAGTTGGGCATTCTTTTACACATAATTGACATGCTTTACAATTATCTTCATCCCATGTGATTAATCTAATCATTAATCTATTTATTGCATTAGTAACTACTTCATTAGCTATTTCAATATCAGGAACAATAGCTATTATATCATTCCAAATTTTAGATAATGGGAATTGGAGCTTGAGTATTGTGTTATCATCAAGTACATCTAATTCTTCTCGTTTACTTTCTATATATTCGCTTAACCCATTAACTGCTATTTTTATAATTTGTTTTTGATCTTCGATAGTTTCTACAAAAATGCCTTTCATAGCTCCTTTTACTGGGCAAACATCTAAACAGTCTCCACAAGATATACACTTTCCTTGATCAACTACAACTTTATTATTTATTTCAGAAATCGCATCTACTCGACATGACCTTATACATTTTTTACATTTAATACATAAAAAGTTATCTACCACATATTTTCTCTTTGAAGGAATAATATTAAATTCTTCTCTAATTAAATGATTTTCACCACAAAGAATTGTTTTAGGGTCTGTTGGACATACTTCAGCACAGAAACCACATCTAATACATCCTCTATTATCAATCACAGGGTAAGTTAGTCCAACTGTGTCTTCAGTATCTTCCTCCCTAATTAATTTTATAGCATGAGGGGAAGGGCAAGATAATGTACATGCTCCACATCCAATACAATACTCTTTTTGAACTCTAGGGAAATCTCTAAATCTATCAGGTTTTTCTACAATATCATGTTGGGATTTTGCATTAGCAAATCCTTCAACCCAAGATTTCCTTGCAAATTCATATAGATACCAAATTACAGAAGACATAATTCACCAATTGAAATTATTTTTTTATTATTAATAAAGCATTCATTATGTAAATCTATATAATTTTTATTGTATGCTTAATAGTTTATGTATAATCCTAACTTATTATTTAGTGTCATGACAATTTAATATTATGGTTTTAAATATTTCGTTATCTATCTAATTAAGCTTTAATTTTCTTTATTTTAGCTATATTGTATGAAATTAATAATATATAAACATTTAAAACTAAATAGTCATGACATTAGTGCACGGATTTCAGAAAAATAAAAAATTTGAAAGTTAGATAAAAAATTATCGTTTTGCGAAATCAGTGCCCCAAATATTATTTTATATCAAAAATATCAGCTATTTTAGATTTTCCATTATCTACATCTAAGATAACTACTCTTTCAGCACAAGCAATACATGGATCAGAGGAAGCATAAGTTGCAACTACATCAGAAACCGTTGCAACATCCTTTAACATGTATTTTGCACATGAATCAATATTCATTATACTTGGAGTTCTAATAGAAATATTTTTTATTAGATTACCATTAGTCTCAGCCATGTATCTAACTTCACCTCTAGGAGCTTCATTCCTCCATTCAGCAAATCCTGAGCCAATAGTTACAGGAATTCTAATGTCTCCTTTGGGTAAGTTTTCAATAGCTTGTCTTATTAAATCAATAGATTGTGGAATTTCATTAAATCGATTCATAATTCTTGCAAAATTATCTCCTTCTTTTCTCCAGATCGGTTTAAATTCAAGATTATCTTTATAAGTATGATGCAATTCTCTTAAGTCATGTTTAAGTCCTGAAGCCCTTCCAATTGGTCCAACTGCTCTTCCTTTAATAGCTTCTTCTTTAGTCATTCTTCCAACATCTTTTGTTCTAAGACCAACAAGTGGACCATTTTCAAAGATTTCTGCATATCTCTGATGGTCTTTTTCTATCAACTCTAATTTTTCAAGGATTTTATTAAGATGTGCTGGTTTTGCATCCATTCTTACTCCACCAACAACATTCCAACCCATATTAACTCTGTTACCAGTTAAAAATTCAATTGCATCCATTGCATGTTCCCTTAATGATAACATATACATAAATAATGTTTCATGTTCAATAGCTTTAAAAAATGTTGAATTAGCCAAATAATGACTTTGTATACGATCTAATTCATTAGTAATAACTCTTAAAAACTGTGCTCTAAGTGGTGCTCTAACATCAGATATTTTTTCAATTACTTCTGCAAATGTTTGAGTGTGTTCATATGAACAAATTCCACATATTCGCTCAGCAAGATATATAGATTTTTGCCAAGTTTTGCCTTCCATTATTTTCTCAATTCCCCTATGGACATAACCATAGTCAATTTCAGTATCAAGAACACGTTCGCCCCGAGTTTTAATTTTTAATCTTAAAGGCTCTTTAAATGAAGGATGAATTGGACCAAGAGGTAGTATCATTCTTTTTCTCTCCCACGACTTGCAACAGCATCTGGACCTACTGCAAGGATTGCTTCTAAAATTTCATTTGGTCTTGGAGGACAACCTGGTATTTCTGCAGCTACAGGAATAAAATCAGCAACAGGTGCATTAATTTTTCCACCTTCTTGGTTAAAGACATCCCCAGATAATGGACAATTTCCTATACAAACTACAACTTTTGGTTCAGGAACTTTAGTATAAATCCGTTTAAGGTTTTCTTTCCAATGATCAGTAACAGCACCAGTAACCAAAATAACATCAGCTTCACGAGGATTGTTATGTACATAAATACCATATTGCTCAAGGTCGTACCGTGGAGAAAGTAAAGCCACTATTTCAACATCACAACCATTGCATCCTCCACAATTTATAAGACAAACATGAATTGAGCTTTTTCTAACAATATCCTTAAGGGCATTTAACATTTTGTTACCTCTATCCTCTCTTGAATTGTAAAATTATAAACTAAATTAAAGTAAATTATAAAATAATAATCTAACCACAATAGTTTAACTATTTAATCTGTTTTTAATATTATTTATTAATCCGTTTTTAAAATAGACACAAGTTTATTTCTACCTTCTTTTAAAACTTCATCATATTTTTGTCCATTTTGAATCTTTTTAAGTAAATCTAATTTAAGTGAATTTGATGATTTTGAAGATATTATCTTAAGTACATCTTCAAACCAGTACAACCTCAAATCTAAATGCAATTGCTTAAGTAAACGATCAGTTTCTGCAGATTCATGAGTAGAGTGAAGAGATTCTAAATCAGACATATCTAATTTATCCATTAAAATCTTTTCAAATTCCTCAGAGAGTATATTTAATTCATTAGATAATGGAACTATAATATCATCATGCCATTTAAAACTTCTAATAATTCTAAGTTTCATAACTTCTAATAACTCCTGATCTTCCACATTATCACCAATTTAATAATTAATTATAGAGTATGAGCTTATCATATAAGTTTATTGAATATTATGAGTTTATATGTAACATTACAATATTAAATAACTTAAAGTCCAAATAACTATTGAGATTAAAATAGCTATTGCAGTTTCATATCTCCCATATCCTGGTCGCATTCCCAATACAATAGCTATTAAAAATAAAGCTATAGCAATAAGTATAAATGAAGGAATAAATGTAAGTAAACCAAAATTCAATAATAATATCCATCCAACAATAGATATTATTAAAGGAATAATCTCAATTTTATTATAAATAAAAGCTTCACCATGCTTTTTATAACTAAGAAGCAAACCTATAATAGCACCTATAATAAAAGCCAACAGATATATGAGATATACTAAATCATTCATTTGATCAACATCTTTTAAATAATTTATTCTTAACTATTTATAATATTTAATTCAATATATTATGAAAGTTATTATTAATACTTAATGGATTATTAATTAATTAAATTAATTAGGTTTGTAAAGATATATAAATGAAACTATAATAGCTATTAAAGTTATGATAAATGCTATATTTTCTAAATTTTCACTTATATAAGTAATTTTTGGGTAAACCTGAAATATAATCATTAAAAATGAAATAATTGCAAATATAACAACAGGCCAGACTACTATCACACTAAAAAATGTAACTACTAAAGATAGAACTATTATTCCAATAGCTACAAATGAAGTCAATAGTAAAAAATCTTTTTCTTTATTCATTATATGCTTCCTTTTAATAGATTCAAATAATTTATGTTCAAGTTATATTATTCTTTTTATCAATTTAGTTACTTCAAAATTTAAAGGTATAAAACAAATTTAAATTTATTTTATAGGGGATGTCCCATAATTCTATAAGTCGTTGAAAATCTATTTAATTAATTTTTAAGCGTTTTAACTAAATATATAGTAAAACAAAGTTATTTTAATCATTTTTAAATATAATATGTTTTCATGATATTTAGAATTTTTGCCACTTTCTATGTAGAATTTATAAAAATATATTGATAAACTGGATTAGAATAGCTAAAATTCAATTTATATAACTAATTAAATATCCATATAATTAATTTATCAGCAATATAAGGCTCTCAAAATACTTATTTAAGAAAATAAGTCTTAACTAATTATCTATTGAATTATGGAACATCCCCTATATAATTAAATCCAATTACAAATTATATAATTAGATTTTATATTATAAATTATATAATTAAATCCAATTACAAATTATATAATTAGATTTTATATTATAAATTATATAATTAAATTTATATTTGATTTAAAGAGTAATATCAATTATTATCTATTGATATTAACTATTAGTTATCTAGTGTAAAAATCATCTACTCTTACTGTATCATCTAAGAAAGGTGTTGATATTTCTTGTAGAGTTGTGTTTTCAGTTGCTACAATGGAATGGCGAACTCCTGGTTCTATTCTTATTGTATCGTTTACTCCAAAATATTCCTTTTTATCCTCAAACTCGATGTAACCTGCACCTTTGTTTATGTACATTGTTTCATCTTTATTATTGTGATAGTGGAAAGAAGTTTGGTAGCCTTCTCTTATATATAGCTCTTTAGTTAAATATTTCTCTGTATAAACCAATATTTTCTCATATCCCCATGGTTTATCAGTTCTGTCTTTATATTCCTTTTTAATCATCTCTAACTCTTTTGATGTATCAATAGCCATCCAGAATAACCCATTTTCTTTATAATAGCTAAGTTTATTTTCACTTGCAAGCATAGGAAAAACTGTTTTCTCAATATCTCCTTTTTCAAAATCACCAAAAGGAATAGCTCCTTTAGAGAAATATACTCCACCATTAATGTAGTAATCTAGTAATGGTTTCTCTTTAAAAGAAGTTAACTTATCTCCAGTAATTTCAACAATACCATAGGGAGACTGCATTTTAGTTATGAAAATCAAGAAAGGATAAGTAGAATTTTCACCTTCACGGATCATTTTCTTAATATTCAAATCAGCTACAACATCACCATTACGAATAACACATTGACGATCTCCAATAGCTTCCATTCCAAGTCTTATAGCATTTAATGTTCCTAAAGGTTCATCTTCAATAACATAATAAAGTTTAACCCCTTTATATTCTTTCCCATAACGCTCTTCAATTTTTTCATGTAAAAAACCAGCTAAAAGATAAACCTCTTCCACACCAGCATTTTTGAAATCAAACAATTGCTTATCAAGAATAGTATAATCATCCTTAATCTCAACTAAAGGCTTAGGAATTTTTTCAGTTATTGGTCTTAATCTCTTCCCAAAGCCACCACAAAGTATCATGCCAACAGTTTCACTCATTTTGAAATCCTCCATCTCTTAAAACTAATTTAAAAGTTAAATTAAAACTATTTAAAATTAAATTTTAAAATGAACTATAAATAATATTTTAATATTATAAATATTAAGAGTTATATAATTATTAATTTATATTATGTTAATAATCATATATATTTTTTACTGAACAATTTCAATATAAACAAATGACATGTTTAAAATAAATTAAATATTTAAATATATTTTATAGAAGTATTATAGAATTGTTATAGAATTATTCCTCATTTTCCCATTGAATAGCTGTTCTAATCATTGTTCCAAAATCAGAGTCTATAATTTCGTCTACTCCTAAAGTCTTTGAATGAGCATCTAATTCTGTAACTACATAGTCATAACCAATATCTTTTAAAGGTTCAACAAGTCTTGGACCATCTGTAATAGCTATTGATTGAACATTAAGTTCTTCAATTTTAAAAGCATGTGGAACACCAGCAACAACTACCAAATCATAATCATTATTTTTAAGTATTTTTAAAGCACTATCCCCAGTTATTGGATATTCATCTAATCCACCAGTTATATAATCGATAGCTATTCCATTATTTTTAAGTTCAGTCGTTATATTCTGGGCATGGTTCCTTATTCTGGGCAATCCTATGTTTTCATCTAAATTAGCTATTATAATTGGTTTATTATGCTTTTCATTAGAATTAATAGCTGAAAAATCTATATTTAAGAAATCACTAAATAAATAAGAGGTTTCTTTTTTTGCATTTAAAACAAAAGCTATTTTTTCATTATTTTTAATCGCATTAATGATTATTCTAGCTATTTTTTCTTTATTATCTCCAAAATTAGGTTTTATATATTCTTTCCTTGCCATTCCCCTTGTTTTTTCTATTTCAGTAGCAAGTTTAAGCATTTTTGTTTGGCGATCTGCCTCATCTTTAGTGATTAGTCCCTGTTTTTTAGCTGCTTCCAAAACAATGATTGCACCTTCAGTATTGTCTCCTTCACCAAAACCACCGTGAGATTCAACTGGTAAAACTATTGCTTGAATATTTACATTAGATATTGCCTCTTTTAGGTTTTCACCTATTATCATACTGGCACAAGTTCCAACAACACCAACTAATTTTGGTTTAAACATTTCTTCAGCTTTTTTTAGTACTTCTTCAAGTTTCCCACTAGCTCCAAATACAAAATCATTTTCTACCATAGCTGTTGTTAAAACTCGAACTCCATCACTTTCAAGAAGCCTTCCAGTCCTAAAGCAGCACCCATGAGGTCCATGAAGTATTATAACATCAGCATTTAAATCACGAAGAGTATATAATGAAGCAGCTATTGGACTTGGTCTAGGATGCACTATTCCACCTCTAAAATTAATTATATTTCTATAGAAATATTATTTTTTTATATAAATAATATGGATACTAATTAGAATATTATAATTACCAATTAAATCATTATGATTAGCAATAAAATATTAGATTATTTATTATATTCGTACCAGAATTTATAAAGTTTTAGATAAAAATACACTTGTAATGTACCTCTTAAACATGTATAACTAAAAATAAATATAGAAATATCTATATGAAACATGAAAAGTATTTAAAAATCAATGATAGATATATATCAATTATTAATCCAATTATTTTATAAATATGATTATATAGTTTATTTCCTGTAATGAGAGATACATTCCATTAAATGTTATGGAAAAATAAAATAGAATATTAATTTTATAACTATTACTGAAAAACTATGAAAATTTACCAGTACATATTATACAAGTTTGGAGTTTGTGTCAAAATTTTACCTCTTGTCATTTTATTTTTCAATGTTTTAGTATTCATGTTAATAAATACTATTTACATGTTTAATTATTGTCTAAAAACCTCCTGTGAAAAAAAATTTTTAAATCTAA
>NZ_LWMT01000045.1 GCF_001639265.1 Methanobrevibacter filiformis | reverse complement strand
GCTGCAACTAATGAAATAAACATCAGAAATGCAATATACAATACAATACGAACAAGAAATCTAAAAGACACAATATACTAGAAAAAACATAAATAAACATAGTATAAAACCATACATGTCTAAATAAGTATCTCTTAGTCAGTATGCCATTTATCAAAACATGATTCATACAAAAGCACTAATTTATTAATACAAATTTCATAATAAATGCACAAAAACTTAATAAAAAAAAGTTTATTAAAGTCATTAATGCATGAAGTCATATTTCAACACAAAGATTATTAAACTTTACTAAAAAATAATCAACAAAGATAAATCACTTAAAACCCAATAAACTAAATAATAATCCTTATTTTAACTTAATATTACTTCATCATCATAATATAAGCCAATAAGTATCAATTAACTAATCAATGAATTATGGAAGATCTCCATTAAAATCAAAAAATAATCTATCCTGAAATTTCATGGATTTTATTTATTATATATATTTATTTTGTTTAAAAAATTCTTTAAATTTGCTAAATAATCTATTAAACTTTTTTTATGCTTTAAATTATGAATATCCTTTCTAATGACAAAGTCAGTTTTACAAGTTCTTGAACATATTTGAATATATATAATTTTGATCAAACTTAACTGATTAAGTTAGAAATTTTGATTTCTTAACTAACAATTAGTTTGATTTATATTATTATATATTAACTCAAGAATGTATATAAATAAAGTATTAATATTTATCAATTTTTTATTACTATATTATTCCCACCAATCATCATAAAAATTAAATAAAATCATGAAAAAATATATACTTATGGAAACTAAGGATTATCAATGTGATGTATTAATTATTGGTTCTGGTGGTGCAGGATGTCGAAGTGCTATTGAAGTAGCTAAACATGGACTTAAACCACTTATAGTGTCTAAAGGTTTGTCTTTTAGATCTGGATGTACTGGAATGGCAGAGGGAGGATATAATGCTGCTTTTAGTTTTGTAGACAGTGAAGATACTAAAGAAATTCACTTGAAAGATACTCTTTATGGAGGAAAATACTTAAATGATCCTAAATTAGCTAAAATATTGGTTGATGAAGCTCCAAATAGATTAATTGACCTTGAAACATATGGTGCATTATTTGATCGTCAAAAATCTGGAAAACTTAATCAGCGACCTTTTGGTGGACAAACATTTCGTAGAACATGTTTTCAAGGCGATAGAACTGGGCATGAAATAATAATGGCATTAAAAGAAGAAATAAATAGGTTAAAAATAGCTACAATTGATGAGGTTATGATTACTTCACTTATTCTAGATAAAAGTAAGACTAAGGTAATTGGAGCTCTTGGTCTAAGGCTAAACAATTCAAAAACTATATTTTTTCAGGCAAAAGCTGTTATAATTGCTACTGGTGGAGCAGGACAGTTATATCCAATAACATCAAATACTGTTCAAAAAAATGGAGATGGATATGGTTTAGCTTGGAATGCTGGAGCTGATCTAATAGATATGGAAGAAATACAGTTCCACCCAACAGGAATGGTAAGTCCAGAGTCAAGAAAAGGAATACTTGTTACAGAAGCAGTCCGGGGCGAAGGAGGAATATTACTAAACAAAAATAATGAACGATTCATGACAAACTACGATGAGAAAGGAGAACTTGCAACAAGGGATGTTGTATCAAGAGCAATATACAATGAAATACGAGAAGGGCGAGGAAATGATAACAATGGAGTTTATTTAGATGTTACTAATCTTTCAGATGAAACCATTGAAGAAAAACTTGAAACAATGCTCTTCCAGTTTTTAGATGTTGGTGTAGATATTAGAAAAACACCAATGGAGGTTGCTCCAACAGCCCATCACTTTATGGGAGGCGTTAGAATCAGCCAAAACTGTGAGTCAACAATAGCTAATTTATTTGCAGCAGGAGAAGCCTCTGGAGGAGTTCACGGTGCAAATCGTTTAGGAGGTAATGCTCTGGCGGAAACTCAAGTATTTGGAAAAATAGCTGGGAAAAATGCAGTAAAAATAGCTAAAAATACTGAATTTGAAACAAATGAAGTGCAAGTACAAGAAGAAGAAAATAGAATAAAAAATATAGTTAAAAACGGAACTGTAAATCCATATGAACTTAAAAACAAGCTTAAAAATATAATGTGGGATAAAGTAGGAATTATTAGAAATGAAAATGATTTAAAATTAGCTTTAAAAGAAATTTATGTTTTAAAAGACCAATTAAGTGATATGAAAGTATCTGATGAAACTCATTATAATAAAAATCTTCAAGATGCTCTTGAAATAACAAATATGATTGAAATAGCTATTATAATTGTTAAATCAGCTATTTTAAGAAGAGAAAGTAGAGGTGCACATTTTAGAGAAGATCACCCTGAAACTAAAGATGAATGGCAGAAAAGTATTGTGTTTGGAAAAAATAAAATTAAATTTATTGATAGATATTAATATCTGAAATCTATTCTTTATTATTTTAACTTTATAATTCCTCTGAATAAATATAAAAAGAAAGTAAAGTAATTATCAAAATTTTTAGATTAGCTACATATATACCTAATGAATTATTATTTTGATTTGAAAATGTGTCTCTAATGTTTTTATCACTTTTTAAATAGTTTTATTAGTATTAAAAAATTTTTAATCTATTTAATCACTGTTATATAAGTTTTTGGAATTGAAAGATTAGGATTATAAGTTTCTGTTGTGATTTTTGGACTTAATAATATTCTACCAGATTTTTTAGTTTTAAATTGTACTTTTAGCAATGTAGTTCCAACTTTAGCCTTTTTAAGAGTCCAAGTAAGAGTATTGAGTTTTGAATCATACTTTTTACTACCTGTACCTGTGGATTTTAAATAGCTGAGACCTTTAGGGATTTTATATGCTAATTTTGTGTTTGTTGCATTGTTTGGACCATTATTTTTTATTCTGTAGTATATTGTTATTTTATTTCCAGCTTTAGGATAAGCTTTATTTGAAGTGATTTTAAGATATATACTTGATTGTAAAACTTTTAAAGTAGCACTATTTATTACATTGTTACCATATACTGCAGTTATTGTGTATTTTCCACCATCTAATTTTAATTTATGAATTAATTTAGCCATACCTGCTTTATCTGTTTTACTTGATCCAACAAAAAAATTATCAATGTAAAACTTGATATTCCTATTAGCTATTCCTTTATTATTTGCACCTATTAGATTAGTTTTTAATTGAATCTCTTTGTTTTTATTAGCTACAATATTACCTATTTTTAACTTATTGGCATTTTTAAGAAGAGTTAAATTTGCATTACTTGATGAAATGGAATATTCATTATCGCCTAAAAACTTAACATATACATTGTAATTTCCTTCATTTCCTTTGTATTTAATTTTAGATATTCCTCCATTATCTGTTATACCTGTATATGTTTTTCCATTTATTGTAAATTGAATTTTCTTATTTACAATACCTTTAGCTAGAATACCTTTGGCTGTACTTTCTTTAAGTGTAGCCATTATGTTAATATGTTCTCCACTAGCTCCTTTTACATTTTTAATGTCAAGTTTTGTCTCCTTTTTTATATTATTCAAATTAACAATAACATTATTTGTTCCTGGATCTGCAAAGTCAACATCATATGCTGAAGCCATTATAGAATATTTTCCATTTGGTACAGAACTAGTATCCCATATGCATTCCCATCCATCACTTGGATTAGTGTCTTTTAAAACTTTTTTATAATTGTTTGAACCAGTTATTAAAAAATCAACCCCATCATCGGTTATTTGTGAGTGTGTTTCAATGGAAACTTTAACTTTAACCTGCCCTTGAACATCAGAATTATTTTTAGGGCTTAAAAATTTAATTTCAGGTGCAAATGGGTCATGGGCAGAAACTGCACCAATTGAAGATGTAATGGCTATTAAAATAAGAAATATTAAGATAATTTTTTTATATTTGATCATTATTCTCACTTATAATTTTATTTTAATTAAAATTGGTATAAATAATTAGTAATATAGAGATATGATTATTCACTAGGAAGACTTAGTAATAATAAAATCATTTTATTGTTAAATTTTACTTTTTAGAATAACTTTTAATCAAATTTTTTAAAGTTTTGTTTCATATCAATAAAATAGAGAACTCTAAAAAGAGTTCTCATTAAAATATTGTTTTCCATTCCTTTAAAATAATATTAGTTATTCATACATCACTTTTAGATTTATATATTTCTTCAAATTTGATTTTTTAAATTGTTTATCTATACATGAAGTTTACTTAATTGAAGTTTACTTAATTGTTTAACATTAGAAGGGACACTATTAAGATGAGCTGAACGATGATGAACTCTACCTATTGTTTAACATTAGAAGTAAATTTTATGATCTTTTTGAAGCAATAATAGATTATTAAATCTTTTTTAAAGTAATAGTGGCTATTCCTAAATCTTTTTTGGATTTGTATATTGGTAAGTCAAAACTAATGATTAATTTCTCATTTTTTAAAGAAATTTTTTTACCATGATTATAATTACCTTTTGCAAACTTATATTTCTTTAAAGATTTGTATTTCTTTAAATCTATTGTGATTTTTTTAATTCCTTTTTTAGTTCCAATATTTTTCCATTGAACTTTAACTATGTAATTTTTACCTTTTTTAGTAATTTCAATTTTATTTACTTGTTTAAAATTAGGTGCAGGTTTTACAAATTTTACAGAAGAAGAAGCTGTGCTTCCTTTGAAAATTAAAGATCCTACACTCCCATTTTTAAGTTGAATATTAGCTTTGAGATTTCCACTTTTTAAAGGAGTGTATTTAAATTCTGCAACACCTTTAGAGTTAGTTTTAGCATTTAATGTTTTTCCACCAATAGTTAATATAATATTTTGGTTTGGTAAAATACTTCCATTTGCATTGCCTGTGACTTTTACTTGAACAATAATTTTTTCTCCAATTTGAGCTATTTTAATTATTTTTAAGTGAGAATCATAAGAGTTTTTATTTTCAAGTAAAGATCCTCCAAAGACATGTATCTCAGTATCTTTAAATACTTTATTATTTGTAAAATTAGAGTTTGTGACAGTTAAAGAATCTCCATATAAGCTAATGGTTCCACCAATGTCTATAGCTGTATTTTTTTCAAATTGAGAATCAAAGATAGATAAATTTCCATGTTCTGAGAGTATTGCTCCACCATTACTAGCTATGTTATTTATAAATTTAGAATTCTTAATGGTTATTGTTCCATTATCTTGGCATATTGCTCCACCATTATCTGCTTTATTGTTTTTAAATATTGAATTATCTACAATTAAATTTTTACCAGTATTGTATATTGCAGCACCAAAATCCCCATTATTGTTAGTGAAATTACTGTTTATTACTGTGAAATTTTCTCCAGCATTTTTTATAGCCCTCATACTATTTTCAAAACTGGAATCTTTAACAGTTATATTAATTCCAGGATGACTGTTATTTGCTGATGGAGCATTATTAATTACAGAATCTTCACAATTTTTAAAGGTATTATTTATTATTAATATGTTATTTCCACCATCATTAGTAATAGCTGCTCCTCTATTGTATTCGAAGTATGAATTTTTGATTGTAAGATTAGATGCACCGTTACTTATTGATTCGGTATTATTTAGGAAAATAGAGTCTGACACTGTAATGTTAGTTCCTTCTAAAGCAACTGGACAACATGGGAAGTTACTGAAAGAAGAGTTTATGATTAGTATATGATTTCCATTTTGTGTTTGAACAGGACAGCAAACCATTGAAGATGTAGCATTGGGAATTGTATTAATAAAATATGAGTTTTTTAGTGTAAAATAATTTCCAAAATTATCAACCCCATATCTATTAGGATTAATCAAGGTTAAATTATCCACAGTTAAATAATCACCAGTATTATATATTGTTCTTGCAGGACCAGCAAAAGTACCAGGATTATCAATGAAAGAATCTTTTATAATGAAATTATTTCCACGATTCCAGATTAATGCAGGTTTAACAGGATTGGATCCTCCTTTTTGAGGAGAAGAACCTTTGATGGTTACACCAGACATGAATAAATCATCCCCAAGATTTTTAATAGCACCATCATCTGATGTGTTGCCAGAACTAATAAAATTTGCTAATGTTATATTTATCAAAACTAATCGACTGTTTTGGTCTACATTAAAAGCCCAGCTATCTTTACCTCCATCAATGATTGTGTTCTCTCTTGATTCACCTATGAGTTTAATACTTTTATTATTAATTGTAATATTAACATTATTTGAACCATTGTATTTGCCATTAGATAAATAAATTGTTCCTTCATCAGTTATATTATAGTACGATACCTATTTTTTGACAATATTTATATAGTATAAAATATATAATATTGGTATATGAGTAAAGATTCTAAAGAAGTAGTGGTGCGTCATATTAGTTCTACTGAGCTTAATGATTTG
>NZ_LWMT01000044.1 GCF_001639265.1 Methanobrevibacter filiformis | reverse complement strand
AAAACACATTTAAAAAGTTTAAAACTAAAACACAAAAAATAGACCAAAAAACTAAAACAAAAACTAAAAAACATCTAAAACCATATCCAACAATCATAAACCTTTATTTTAATTATGGATAAACTCCTATACTATATAAATATTGTCAAAAAATAGGTATCGTACTATAAAATTAATTAAAATAAACACATTTAATTTACTAAGTAGGTGTTATTAGTATGGTACTAGTATACGTTCATTATTAATAGGATTATGGCTATATTATTAATTAGATTAAAATCATTTATTTATTGTTGTTTTTAAACCACTTAATAGTAGTCTTTAATTGTTCTTCAAATAAATTAGGATCCACTTTAAAATTAATTTTATTCATGTTATCTACATTGGCTAAAGAGTGTTTTATATCTCCTAAACGCTCAGGTAGATAATTTGGATCTATATCTACTTGCAATGTTTTTTTTATGGCTTTGTATAATTGATTAATTGTTATTTTATTTCCTGAAGCAACATTTAAAATTCCATTATAGTTGGATTTAGCAGCCATTATGTTTGCAGTTACAATATCTTCAATAAATATAAAATCTCTGGTTTGTTCTCCATCACCATATATTATTGGTTGATTGTTATTTATTATAGCATCAATGAATTTTGGAATAACTGCTGCATATTGTGAGTTAGGGTTTTGTTTAGGTCCAAATACATTGAAATATCTAAGACATACTGTTCCAAGACCATAGGATTCAGTAAAACTTTTGCAATATAATTCACAAGTAGCTTTTGAGGCAGCATAAGGGGATGTTGGATTTAAGGTTTCTGTTTCTTTTAAGGGTAAATTTGGATTTTCTCCATAAACTGCAGATGAGGAAGAGAAAATAATTTTTTTAATATTTTGATTTTTACAGGCTATTAGTAATTTAACAGTAGCATCTACATTATTTTCGTTACAAAGGAAAGGTTCTTCAACACTTAATGGTACACTTGCCATTGCAGCTAAATGAAAGACATAATCTTTGTTTTTTAGGATTTTATCTAAATCACATTTGTTTAAATTCTTTTCGATTAATTCTATGTTCTTGTGATTAGGATTGTCAAGGTTTTCTATTTTTCCTGAAGATTTATCATCAATAATTGTAATTTTATTATTATCTACTAATTTGTTTACAATATGTGATCCGATGAACCCTAGACCTCCAGTAACAACAATATTTTTATTCTTCATTATATCTCCTCTATATTTGTATTTAAATATTTGTATTTAAATTTATAATTAATTTAAGGAATGTAATCAATACTATTGATTTAACCTCTATTGGTTTAATATAAACTATAGTTTTATATCTTAGTTTGATTAAATGCTTTTTTTAATTTATATTTACTTTAATTTGTAACAATTTGTTAATTAATTTTATGTTGTTGTTAATGTAGATATAGATTTTCATAGATTTTCATAGATTTTCATATTTTTGATTTTTAATTTCTAATACAAAATATAAAATAATTTTAGGGTTTTGTTTGATTTTTGGATAGTTAAATAATTAATTTCTTTTAAAAAAAATTAATTCATGAGTCCAAAAAGCAACATTTATATATTATGGTATTATATTTATTTAACATGATTATTCATGTTAATGAGATGTACCTTTTAATAAATTATTTGATTTCTGTAATAATTTCAATGGGAATAGCTATTTGCTTAGGATTACCTTTAGTTCCAGAAAAGCCACGAAGATTTTCTTGGACAAAAAGTGCAGTATTTCCAACTCCAATAATAGCTTTTGGATTGTTAGCTCTTTGTTATTCTGCTGAATTTTACTGGATTTATAATGGATTAGCGTTAGCTATTATAACAGGTGTTGTTTCATCATTTTTCATGAAATATTTATTTAATTATGTTTTTCCTGAACCTTCTGTAGGAGATATTAATGAATGAAATAATTGGCATAATTATTGCAGCTATTATAGCTTGGATAAACTTTGTTTTGATTGACACATATTTTGGACTACCTGAAGTTCCAGGTGTTAAAGGTGCAGGGATTATTGGTCGAGATATAGAAAAAAGAGGCGGAAATTTATCTGGTGGGTTCTTCCAAGGTAATATATTATGTTCTCCAGATGCTTCTGCAGGAACATTACTTGCTCCAATAGGAGTAATGTTACTTGGAGTCAATGGAGGTATACTCGCAGCATTTTTAATTTACATTGGAAATAGGCTATGTGCAGATCCAGGGTATGCTGGCACTATAGGTGCATTAACTGCCACTGTTTGGGTTGTCTTGTTATCTTTCATTGGAATTACTCCAGAAACATTCATTGTTGGAATGGTAATAGCTATTACTACTATTCAAGGAATTAATCACAGTTGGTCTTCTAAATTACTTGGAAAAATTGCCCAAAAAATGGGAAAAGAAACTAATATTAATTAAAATATTATATTATTAATCAAATTTTTCAGTCACTTTATATGTTTAATATTGCTTCATATATTTAATTAGTTAGGTAGATGTCATGATAGAAGAAATTATTGGAGTTATTATAATTTTAATGGCTATAAGAGTGCTTATAACCAATAATAGGGCAGAAAAGATGCTGTATGTTAATGTAATTGATTTTGCTCTTTCAGCATTAATAGCTATTTACATAAATACTCCCTTTGGATTAATTGTAGCTATTACTTTCTTTGTAACATCTACTATATCCTCTAATGCTATTGCATATTCTTTAAATAGATTAAAAAATGAGGTTATATTAAGTTAAAAATTATTGAATTACTTATTAATTGAATTGTTTAAAATTAATGTTATACTTAAAATTTAATTGGTGAAATGATGAATCCATTAGATTTCATAAATCTAACCACTATATCTGTTGTTTTAATGTTTATAGGTGCAATCGGAGTAATAGGGTTAGTTAAACCGTTAGATAAAATATTAATGTTTTCGCTAATGGAAGCAGGATTTTTCGCAGCTGTAGTTTCATTTAGATACTTAGATGTTGCTTTTATCATTGCTTTAATTGGACCAATTTCTATAATTGTATTACTGCTTTCTGTTATAAAAATAACTGAAATAAGACAAAAGAACTTGGAGGATAGCTAAATGATGGAGTTAAATATATGGTTTTATAGTGGGTGCTTATTAGCTATTCTTGGAAGTTTAGGAACAGTTTTAGGTCCAAAAGTTAATGATCCTATTGTTAGAACATTAAATACTGAAGTTGCTGCAATTGGTGTTTCATTAATTTTGCTTACATATAATCATACACTAGCTGTTTTAACCTTTATGACTACAAGTGTTATAACTTCTTTACTTTTGCTTAGAGTTATTACTAGGTTAGAAGAAATGGGGGCAGACACTTGAAAATTGGAGAAATTTTAAATAAATTGGCTTGTCCTAGAAGAATTCCTAAAATTTTTTCAGTAGTTTTAGGGCTGTTTCTTCTTATTGGACTTATAACTCCGATTGCTTTAAATAATGATCAAGTTTATCCAAGACCTGCTCCTCAAGAACAAATGCTTGCAGGAGATTCAATAGCTCCTTATGATAGGGGTGGTGAAATTTTAAAGTCACCAGGAATTACTAAAGCTCAATATCCAAATAACTCTAAGTCACTTGGAATGGTAAATTCTTACATGTCTCCAATAGCAGATGGTGTTAGAAATGCTTCACCCTATTTTGGTACTTCAATTTATTCTTCTCCTGGTGGTTTGATTGATGAAATATTATATTATACTCGAGGCTTTGATACAATACTTGAATCTACTATCTTAATGATGTCTTTTATAATAGCTTCATGGATAGGTATTAATTTCACAATGAGACGAAAGGATGATGTTGATGAAGTTAAATTAGAGGAGAATGACTAATATGGCTATAGAATTAGTTCCACAGTTTGTTCCAGATATTTTCTTGTCATGGTATGCTCCTGCAGTATATACAGGATTCATCGTAGCCTTTATTGGGCTTATGGGAATAGCTATTGCAAAAAAAGATATCCACATATTAATACTTACTGATATTGTTGGACTTTCAATGCTTGTTGTAGTTGGAGCAACTGGAACAGATTTAGCTGAAGCATTGATATTACCTGGACTTGTTGTAGAGCTTGCAGAGATAATGGCAATTTCTGAAATATTGGTTTCTAGAGAAATGAGAAAAAATAATGGTAGTTCAAGTTTACTTCCACTTCCAATTGTAAGTGATATGGAAATCATGACAACTGCTCCTAACTTTTTATCTCTTGTGCTAATTGGTTATGGTGTCTTTTTAACAGGTTTTACTGGTGGTGCTGTAGCAGGTGCTGGAATATTATTGTACATTTTCTCTAAAAAATCAAGAGGTCTTCCAGTGTTAGTAATTGATGGTATTGGGGCAGTGTCAGGTTTAGCTTGGTGTTTATGGATAGTTGGATTCTTATTATTTTTTATAGCTCCTGAGTATTGGTTACTCTCTCTATTTATGGCTGCTTGCGGATTGTTACTTAAAGTAGCTTCAAAACTAGGTTTAATTGGTACATTGATGAGAGAAGAATATAAAAGAGAATAATTAGGATTGATCTTTAAATTTAAATTAATAAACGAATAGATGATTAAAATGGATATTACAACACTAGGTGGTAGTTTATTTGGAACGATTCCTTTAGGAGATATTGTTTTATATGTAACTCCATTTCACTTATTCATGTTTGCTACAGTTATAGTCTTCACATGTTTAATAGCTATTAGTAGAACAGAAACTCAAATAGAAGCTAAATTTAAATCATTAGGCAATAATGCAGTTTCTGTAGGTTTAGCTGAGTTTAAAATAAGGAGATTTTTGAGTATCGTGTGTGGTTTAGCTACAGCTGGAGCTATGATCACTGGAGATTTTTTTAATTTCATATTATTTGTAGCTTTAATTGGAATAGTTAATATTGGTATTGTTTCAGCAGTTAAACAAGTGGATGTTCTTGATGCAGCCTTTCAATATGGTTTAGGAGCTATGATCTCAAGTTTGCCTCTATTTAGTGCTGGAGCAATGATGCTTGCTGCAACTGGAACTTTAAGTTTATTTGAGCTTGCAAATATTGCAACCATAACTCCTATGATGATATTTTCAGCAGTATTATTCCTTATTGGTGTAGCTGGTGAAACAGGTATTGCTCCATTTTTTGCAACAAAAGCAGAAATGTTTAGAACTCCAGGGTCCCCATTTCTATTAATTATTCATTTAAGTTCTTTATTCATAACAATTCGTGCAATTGAAATAATTTTAATAATTCTTACATAATGACCTATAAATTATTATTAATGATATGAATAATATAGGATATTATTAATGAGATGAATAATATAAAATGATAATTATAGATAAATTATAATCCAGTAAATGTTATAACTATTATATATTATTATATATGACAAGTTTAATACATAATACTAAGGTGTCAGAAAATGAAAAAATTAGATATATATAGCTATATACTATGTATAATATCTGCTTTATTGATATTATATTGTTTAATATTCAACCCTATAAGTTGGATAGTTTATGCTATAGCTATTATATGTATTCCGCTGCTTGTGCTTTCATTTGGTTTTATTACTATGGCAAAAGCTAAGAAAGATGAAGAGGAGGAAAGAAGAGAAGAACCATTTATTGGTTATTGAGTATTCTCTCTTTGTTGGTAACATGAATTTAATGGCTAATATTATTATAAACTTCTTAGTAGCATTTCTTTTTGGAAATATTCTATTAGGATTACATAGGAAAATCATGGCAAGAATTCAACTTAGACCAGGACCTCCTGTAATTCAACATCTGCTTCATTCTTTAAAATTCTTCTTTAAAGAAACTGCATTTCCAAAAACTGCAGCAATACCCTTTTATATATCTATTACATTTTTATTATGTAGTATATGGATTATAGCGATTATTGTAGGTCCTATTACACATGGTTCTTTAATTTTAATATTTGCTATTTATGCAGTATATAAAATTGTTGAGCATAATATGGGTTCCTCTTCAGGTTCTCCTTATGGAAAATTGAGTTGTGTAAGGGCAGTTTTCTCAGCAGCAGCTGAACTTCCATTATTTGCAGTTATTGCAGTAATATTTTTTAAAACTGGTACTTTAAACATTGGAGAACTAATTGCTTATCAATCTGTACACGGACCTTTAATATTGTCCTTACCTTTAGTAGCAATAGTGTTTTTTGTCCTATTACTATCTAAATCTCCTTACTCTCCATTTGCAATTACCAAAGGAAAAGATGTAGTTTCTGGATATCAGACAGAACATTTTGGTCTTTTAAGAGGATTTGTGATGTTATCTGAATCTATATCTTGGTATGTATTACTATGGATATTTTTAACAGTGTTCTTTGGACAAATTTCATTGTTATGGTATATAATAGGCATGGTTGCTATAACTGCAATTACTGCTTTAATTAATGCAATAACTCCTATTTTAAACCCTAATCATTCTATTATGACTCAAGTTTCAATAGCTATTGTTGGAATTGGAAGTTCATTGTTATTATTGGCTGTATAGGGGATGTTCCATAATTCAATAGATAATTAGTTAAGACTTATTTTCTTAAATAAGTATTTTGAGAGCCTTATATTGCTGATAAATTAATTATATGGATATTTAATTAGTTATATAAATTGAAT
>NZ_LWMT01000043.1 GCF_001639265.1 Methanobrevibacter filiformis | reverse complement strand
AATAGATATTCAATGAAAAACATAGACAACAAATAAAAAAAACTACAAAAAATAATTTACAATCTAACCACAACTAAGAAAATTCACTGTCATCCATCAACTGAAAAATTAATTATTGCACAGCCAAATAAAACAATAAAATTATATGAAATACTCATTTAATTATTCCAATTAAATCCAAAATATTAACAAAAATATTTAAGATTTGAAATATATAAATTATTATAATTAAAAAGAAGAGGATTAACTATGGAAGACACAAAAGAACGTTTTGAAGAAATGGCTAGTGACTACAATGAAGATATTGTTAAATTAATACCAAAATATAATGAAATGCTTGAATCATTACTAAATAGTGTTGAATTTAATACTGATAGTGAAATAAAGGTTTTAGAACTTGGTTCAGGAACTGGAATACTTACTAAAAAAATAAAAGAAAGATTCCCAAATAGTGAAATAGTTTCAATAGATTTATCATATAATATGGTTGAAAAAGCTAAAGAAAACCTTAAATCATATGGAAATATTGAATTTAAAGTAGGAGACTTTACAAAAATAGATTTAGGTTCTGGTTATGATGTAGTCATATCATCATTAGCTATTCATCACCTTGAAGCAAATCCTGATAAAATAGAATTATTCAGCCGAATTTATGATAGTTTGAAAGAAAATGGAATATTTTACAATGCTGATGTTCTTTTAGGATCTTCTGAGTATATTAAATATATTAATTCATATATATTCAAAGAATATTTAAAAATTAACTTTACAGAAGAAGAAATATTAAAAATAGCTAAAAACAGAGAAGAAGTTGATTACCCTTCTACATTATTTAATCAATTAAACTGGTTAGAAAGAGTAGGATTTAGAAACATTGAAGTTGTTTGGAAATATTATGGTCATGGAGTTTATGGTGGTAAAAAAAGAACATGAATGATTTTTTAATTCTATGATTTATAAATCAAATCCTATTTTTAATGAAAAAATAAGATTTGCAAATAATTAATCTGGTCCATGCATCTTTTATCTTTCATTTCTCAAAATAGATTCTAAGATTCTATCAGGCGCATCTTCCTTGAAATTAATAATCTATGTTAATGGTAGTATAATTATTTATATTTAAATAGAATTATAAAAGAGAATCAAAAAAGTGAAAAATTACTCAGCAGTTGGAGGAGTAATTATTCTTTCTTTTTTCACTTCTTTAGGAATTACTTTTTTATTCAGATTATCTTCACCAAATAATTCAGAAATTCCACCAATTGAACCTAAAATTCCAGATACTTCAGCAGGAAGGAATATTTTAGTAGAGTTACCATCAGCGATCTTTTCTAATGCTTCTAAGTACTTAATAGCTATTAAATCATTAGTAGGATTACCTTCATGAATAGACTGGTATACGCTAACGTTTGCTGTTGCTTCCCCTTCAGCAATAGCTATTTCTTGGTATTTATTAGCATCTGCTACTTTTTTAATAGCTTCAGCTTGACCTTCTGATTCTAAAATAGCTGCTTGTTTGTCACCTTCAGCTCTTTTAATTTCAGATTGTTTATATCCCTCAGCTTCAAGTATAGATGCTCTTTTCATACGTTCAGCTTTCATTTGTTTACTCATTGCATCTACAATATCTTTTGGAGGCTCAATTCTTTGAATTTCCACTCTTACAACACGAGTCCCCCATTTATCAGTTGCTCCATCAAGAACTTCTCTTAAATGAGTATTTATCATTTCTCTTGATGTTAATGTCTGATCAAGCTCCAAATCCCCTACAATATTTCTTAAATTAGTTTGTGCAAGTTTTGTAATAGCTTGATAAAAGTTTACAACATTATAAACTGCATTAAATGGATCAACCACTTCATAAAATATTACACAGTCAACAATAACTACAGTGTTATCTTTTGTAATAACCTCTTGTGGAGGAACATCAACAACCTGTTCACGAAGATCTACTTTCCTGATAGTCTCAATAAATGGAACTATAATTACAAGCCCACTTTCAACAGTTCTTTGATATTTACCTAATCGTTCAACAACACCTTTTTCGTAAGGTCTAAGTATTTTAGCAGCTTTAGCAGCTAAAACTATTACAACTATAAATATTACAAATAATAATAAATAATCCATTTATTCCACCTTTATTTTTAATACAATATTTTAAATAAACATATAATTAATTATTTAGCTAAACTATTATTAAAAGCTATTTTTTTCTAACGAATAACTTAACTCCTTGAATCTTTTCTACAATTACTTTCTCACCAACATCAATTTCTGTATCAGATATTGCCTTCCACTGGTCTCCTATAAAATCAACTGTCCCCATTGCATCTTCAATGATTTTTTCTATTACAATCCCTTCTTTTCCAATTAATCGATCTGAATTAGCTTTTTTATCTGATGAGTTTTTTGTTAATCTTGATGATATTGGTCTTAATAGTATAACGCATATTATTGTAACTACTGCAAAAACTAATATTTGAACAATAGGATCAAAACCTAAATAGTTAACAAGCCCTGCAAAGGCAGAGCCTACTGCAATAGACAACAAATAGAATGTAACAGTTAGAAGCTCACCTAATACCAAAATTACTGCAAATATCAACCAAAATTCTAAACTAAACATTTTAAGCCTCCATAATATTAAATATTTTAATCATTATTTAAATAGTGCTTTAAACAATATTCTTAATAGAATTTACAAATTCATTAATCTTTGAATTAGGATTTGATTTAATTTCTTCCTTATTTAAAGTTAAAATAGCTATAGGATCTTTTTCTACAATTTCAGTCATTTTAGCTATCGTTGAAGCACTACTACCTCCTGCAGTTGAAATAAATGAAACTCTATTAAATTTCTCTTTATTTTCAGTTAAATAAGTTAAAATTGGTGTAGCCATAGTAGCCGCCCAAACAGGAGTACCTATAATTACAATATCATAATCTGAAGGATCTTTTGTTATAGGTTTAATATCTGCAGACTTCTTTCTAATTGCATCTAACCCTGCAAGTAAATAATTTGGTTTTGATTCATTGCTATAAACTATTTCTTCTAAATCAGCCCCCAGCTCCTTAGCTATTTTTTTAGCTATTTTTTCTGTAGTTTGTGTTCTTGAATAATAAGTAACCAAAATCTTCATACTAAAAACTATGATTTTTAATATTAATAAAAGTATTTCTTATATTTTAAAATGGTTTATTTTTGGAAATAGCTTTTGATCAAACTTTTTCTAAAAGTTTGTCTCATATAATTAATTATTAAAAATATAGTTCAATGTTAATATAAAATAATTCATGAATAAACTAACAAAACAAAATTAATATATATTAGTTCAAATATAAAATAGTATAGAATTATTTAATAATAGACATGAAAATAAATGTGATATAATGATTGAAGAAAAACAAATCAATAATATAAAACAGGTAAGAGAAGAAAAAAAACTTGAAGCAAATAAACTTAAAGATGAAGCTATTTTAAGACAACAAAAAGGAGAGACTCATTTAAAAGAAGAAATTAATCAAGATGAAAGTAAAAAAATATTGAAAAATAAATATAATAATGAAAGAGTAGGATATGTACATGAAAATACTGAAGATAAAGAATCTTATTTAAATAAAAAAGCTATTAAAGAAGCTAAAAAAGAAGAAATTGAAAACAAAAGTAATATAGAACAAATAAGAAATGAAAATATTAGAAAAGCTGAAGATATAAGAAATAAAGCTTTAAAAGATGAATAACAAATATTATGTTATTAAATGTTGTTTAATTTTAATAATCTTTTAATTTTTCTTTTATTTCATTCAAAACTGCTTTATGCATTCTTTTTGAAAATTCTCCTTTGTCTGTTTGAGATAAAACATCTAAATACCCTTGAGATACTAAATTAAATGCAAATGGGGAAGGGATAATAGTATTTATTCTTTTAATCTCTAATTGATTGCTTTCTATCCATTGAAGAACTTTTTTTGCATTTTTAATATCCATATAATCTTCTATAACTTCCCGTCTTGCTTCTTTTAAAATTGAAAAATTATCATCCATATCTCTAATAAACTTTAAAAGTATTTTTCCTCTTACATGTTGCCTTCCAGCAGACTTTGAATTTCCTTTATAATTACGAAGAGTCATTAATGACCTTCCAGCACAATGACGAAATCTACTTGCTAAGGTTTCTGTCTGATTAATAGCATTTATGAGTATTGACTCGATATTCTTTGAACTTAGATCTTTGAATGCTTCTAATCCATAAATTTTTCCTTCAGAAGATAGATAAAATCCATTATCTGATATTGAAATTGTAATATCAACATCATATTTTTTAGAGATTATATAAGCTATTGCTCGAGATAAGGCATCATTTGTTTGTCTACCAAATAATGAATGGAAAATAACGAATTTTCTCCCTCCAAATCCAGTATAATACTCGATTAATAATTTTTTAGTGCTTGGAATTTGAGCATATGCATACTGCTCAAAGAAGTATTCATAAATAGAGTTAGCTGCAAACTCATCTACATATAAATAGCTATTTAAAAATTCAATGAATTCTTCTTTAGTTCTGTTTTCTTTGAATTTTCCTTCCATGATTGCCCTAAATCTTTGGATATTCACTGCAAGGTCAAAAGACAATGGAAGTTGAGATGAAAACCATGAAGGAATTGTTGGAGCACCATTAGATGGTGAAACATTTATCGTCATTCCCCTACCATAGTTAAACCTGAATATTGACCCACCTAAGACAAAAGTATCTCCTTTTTTAAGTTTATCCATGAAATCTTGTTCTATTTTACCAACTACCTCACCATCACATTTAACTTTTACTGCTGATGAATCTGGAATAGTTCCAATATTTGTTGAATATAACATTCTAGCAAGTCGACCTCTTTTTCCAAAGGTATTTTCTTTATAATCTATCCAAATTTTAGCATAAACATACCTTTCTTCAAGTTCTACATATTCTCCAGCTAAATAGCTAAGAACATCTTCATAGTCATCCCGTGTTAAGTCTTTATAACAATAGCTTTTTCTAACTACATCATATGCATAATCAATATCCCAAGGGTTTTCTATTGCCATTCCATAAATATGCTGTGCTAAAACATCTAAAGGATTGTGAAGAAACTTTAATTTATCAATTTTTCCTTCTTTAGCACATTTCAGAATAATTGAACACTCTACTAAGTCGTCTCTATCTGTAACAAGTATTCTCCCTTTTGATTTCTCATTTATTTGGTGCCCACTTCTTCCAATTCTTTGAAGCGCTCTTGCAACAGATTTTGGAGAGTTAATTAAAACAACAAGATCAATATATCCAATATCAATTCCAAGTTCAAGAGACGTTGAAGATATAACTGCTTTAAGTTTACCTTCTTTTAAATTATCCTCTGTAGTAAGTCGCATCTCGCGGGAAAGTGATGAATGATGACCCATTAAATTATTTGAGTCATAATTCTCTGGAAACATTTTCTTTAAGTTAAAAACCAAACTTTCAGAACCACTACGAGTATTTGTAAAGACTAATGTGGTTTTATGCTCCATTATAAGATCATCTAAAAGATTATACATTGCAAGTCTTGTTTCTTCACTATCTGCAATTACGATATCATCTACTGGAGATAAAACCTCAATATCAAGTTCTTTTAGATAATTTACATCAGCTATTAAACAATCACGAGCAATTCCATATTCAAAACCAACTAAAAAATTAGCAATCTCTTCAATTGGTGCAACTGTTGCTGAAAGACCAATTCTTGTAAAATTTCCAATTAAATGTTGAAGTCTCTCAAGAGATAAGCTTAAATGAACTCCTCGCTTATTATCTGCAAGTGCATGAATTTCATCAATAATTAAATATTTAACATTAGCTAATTTCTCTCTAAATTTAGGTGCAACAAGTAAAATTGATAATGTTTCAGGTGTTGTAATGAGAATATGAGGTGGTTTTTTAAGCATTTTAGATCTTTGATACTGAGAAGTATCACCAGTTCTAACTGCTTTTCGTATGTTCAATTCTCCTCCAGATATTTTTTCAATTTCTTTCAAAGGAATTTCTAAGTTCTTATCCACATCATTATCCAAAGCTTTAAGTGGAGAAATATAAATACAATATACTTTATCCTCTAATTGACTTTTATCAGCTAAAAAAGTTAATTCACTTATAATAGATAAAAAAGCAGTTAAAGTTTTACCCGAACCCGTAGGAGAAGATATTAAAATGTTACGATTCTTATGAATTTCATAAATAGCTTGTTTTTGTGCTAATGTAAAATCATCAAACTCCTTATCAAACCACTCGCGAACCCATGGATGTAAAATCTTATATATTTGACCTTTTGAATATGTTTTATCTTGTTTTTTGATCATATAATGAACATCCTTAAAGTTATAGTTAAATTACATTTAACATCAAATTATATTAATTAATATTGAAGATTACATTTAAAAACATAGCTATTAAAAAAATATAGATAAACAATTAAAATATATTAAATATATAGATAAATAATTATAATTAAATAATTGGCTGTGCAATAATTAATTTTTCAGTTGATGGATGACAGTGAATTTTCTTAGTTGTGGTTAGATTGTAAATTATTTTTTGTAGTTTTTTTTATTTGTTGTCTATGTTTTTCATTGAATATCTATT
>NZ_LWMT01000042.1 GCF_001639265.1 Methanobrevibacter filiformis | reverse complement strand
ATTCAATTTATATAACTAATTAAATATCCATATAATTAATTTATCAGCAATATAAGGCTCTCAAAATACTTATTTAAGAAAATAAGTCTTAACTAATTATCTATTGAATTATGGAACATCCCCTTAACTGAAGCAAAAGTTAAAGGCACTTTAGATGATTTATTTAACAATTAATATTTATTTTTTGATATAAGTTATCATGTCAAAAGGCTGATAGGCATTATATATTAAAAAACTTCTAAGCATTTTTAAATGCAACTTTATCTATTTCTCTAATGTTGAAATCTAATTTTTCAAGATTTATTGTAGTTTTAGGAACTGAAAGTGGATTTGAAGGCATATTACTTATATCACTATTTAATAAAAATTATCTGCTTCATATTCATTTAAAATAGCTACTACTTCTTTAATTTCCATTTTTTGAGGTTGAACAGTTAATCCTAATATAAATTCTTCATTAATTGAAAAAACTGAAAAAAGAGTAATATAAATAAATAACACTAAATAAATAAAAGAAACTAAATAAAAATTAAAAATAAATCATAGCTCTAAAATCATAGCCAATCCATCATCACCATTTTCATAATATTTTGGTAAGAATTCACTTACTTTAAAGCCAAATTTTTGATAAAAACTAATAGCTATATGATTGTTAGCTCTTACTTCAAGAGCAATCTTAAAAATATCAAAACTTTTAAAGATATTAATACATGTATCTAAAAGTTTAGAACCTGCATTTATCTTTTGATAATTTTTATCTACAGCTATTGAAATTATATGACCTTTATCCAATTCTTTAACCCAAAATATGATATATCCTATAACATAGCTATTTTCTTGAACTACAAGAAAACCTGCACCAATATTGTGAAGTTGTTTAAGAATATTCACATCATAAGGCTCTGAAAAAGACATTTTTTCAATTTCAAAGACTCTTTTAAGATCATGAAGTCTGAATTCTCTAACTAACATAATTAACCAGTTGCGTGTTTTATTGATTAAAATTAAATTATTGTTACTTAATTTTCTTAATTTTAATAAATAATTACAATAAGTATATAAGTTATATTATTAATCATATATTTAACTATATTTATTAAACTATATTGGATTGTAGTTGATTAATTGATTTATTTCATTAACAATATTATTTCATCAATTTGTAATTATTATAATTTGTAATTATTATTATCCCTATAATTAAGTGAGTTAAATGATAGCTATTAAAGTAGAATTAAAATATACTAATGAACTAAGAAAAACATTAATTGAAAAACAAACAATGAATATGAATTATAAGATTAAAACAGATGAAGATTATGGTTACATTCCTATCAAAAACATTGCGGATGATGTTAAAAAAGATATAGAAGATGAATTAAATAAAAAATTTAATCATGCGGGGAAAAATGATTCTAATAAAATAACTATAGAAATTATTGACACAGAATTAGAACAGATTAAAAAAGAACCAAGAAGTTTAAAAGAACATTTAAAAGGAAAATTAAACAATGAAGAAATTGAAAATTTAAAGAAATCATTTGATATAATTGGAGATATTGTGATTTTAGAAATACCTGAGGAACTCCAAAATCAAAAATATGCAATAGCAAAAGCAGCTATCGATTTTACAAAAAGAAGATCGATTTTTGCTAAAAAGAGTCCAATAGAAGGAGTAACAAGAACACGAAAATTAGAATATTTAATAGGAGAGGATGATTCTACTACAATTCATAAAGAACATGATGTACGATTAAGTTTAGATGTTAAAGAAGTTTATTTTTCACCGAGACTTGCAAGTGAGAGAAAAAGAATATCTGATCAAGTAGAAGAGGGTGAAGCTATCCTTGATATGTTTGCTGGAATTGGACCATTTCCCATTTTAATAGCTAAGAAAAATAATGTTAAAATTTATGCTGTAGATATAAATAAAAAAGCTGTTGAATGCATGGAAGAAAACATAAAAATAAATAAATTAAAAGGAGAAGTAATAGCTATTTGCGGAGATATAAATGAAGTTGCAAAAGAATTTAAAGAAAAAAACATTAAATTCGATAGGATTATTATGAATCTACCAGGAACTGCCTATAAATTTTTAGACTTAGCTATTTCATTACTAAACTCTGGAGGGGTTGTGCATTACTATGAATTTTCTGATAATTATGACCAAGGAATAAGTAGGATAAAGGAATCATCATCAAAATTAGGTAAGGAAGTTTCAATATTATCAACTCGTAAGGTAAAATCAATTAGTCCTAAAGAGTGGCATATATCAGTAAGTGCGAAAATTGAATGAAAATGTGAAAAAATAAATTTTGAAAAAATTAGAAGACTATGAAATTTGAATCTCCCATAAAAATATCAATTAAAGTAAAATAAATTATTAATAGTCAATTAATCTTTTATTTCATAAATATAAACTTGACCAAATGTTTTGACTAAATTGTAGTCAAATAAATCATATTTTTCTATAGAAATGTAATATGTTGTATTATTACTTTTCAGAATATTATTTAAATCATGTGTTGGAACATTTGATCCCATATAAACTACTTCTTTTTGTAAATACCATGTGAAAATAGGTCCTCTGTCTGCATAAATTACTACATTTTTATAATTATTATCATGACTTTTAATCCATTCAGATGCATCTTTTTCATTCTCTGCAAGTTCTGATCGTTTATCTATAGTTAAATAACTGAAACTTGTAATTAATAAAAGTATTATTAGGATTAGTGAGATTATTTTAGTAAAAACATGCTTATTTATGGTTATATTGACTAAATTTATTTTTAAATTTAATTTGGAATCTAGATTTACAAGTATTTTATTTAAAGAAGTAGCTACTAAAAATGTCAATCCTGGCATCATAGTTATAAAGTATCTATCGACTTTTATAAGATGTGATGAAAAGAAAATCATGTATGATGTAAACCAACAAATCATAAGTAAATCAAAACTAAAGCATTTGTAAATTTTTTTATTTTTAGTATCCAACTTTGAATTTAGTTTATTAAAAGCTATTGAAAGTATTACCGTGGTTAAAAAGAAATTAATCTCACAATATTTAAAAGATATTTGATTTACAATTAAAAATGAGAATATTACATTAGCTATTGCTAAAATAATAATAAAATAATAATAAAACAAATATTTATTTTTATTTTTTGCAATATTTTTAAAGTATTTAATAATTTCATATATGCAAATTACTGTTCCAATGACCAATATAACTATAAATATATAAGAAATTATATGATTAGGGTTATAAATAAACTTAGAAATGTTTCCAATATAATAAAATACATCATTTTGCAACTTAATCGTTGTTTTAACTGATGTTCCTATTGTTTCTGCCTGTTCAATAAAGCCTAATGGTATTTTGTTGATGTAAAAATATAAGGCAAATGGAATAGCTGTGATTACACCACAAACGATTCCTAAAAATCCTTTTTTGAAATATTTTTTAATATTTTCTTTTAAATTACCCTTGAACAAAAAATAAAGGAGAATTAGTGGAAATAAAAGTCCTGCTGTGTATTTCGCAAAAAAACTTAAAATAGCTAAAGGAAATGCCAATATAAAATAATTTTGGTTTTTTTCAAATGACAAAATCATGAAATAAAATGTTAATATTGTCAGACTAACACTTGGAACATCAATTGTTCCGTTTCCTGTCCATATTAACACTAAAGATGAACTTCCAAAAAATATTGCAGAAAATAAGGAAATATAATTATTAAACCTTAACTTAAATAGCAAGAATATTCCTAAAACTCCTAGAATATAGAAAATTCCAGTTATAACAAAAATACTATTTATACTTACAAAACCAAATCTAAAAAGTATAGAACATAAAAATGGTATTAATGGAGATAAAAAATTTACATAATCATATCCATCAATCCCTATCCCTGACATTCTTAACGATTCAATAAGATAGAAAAAAACATCCCTATATGAATCTCCCAAAATATTTTCAGTAGAATTAATGTAGATAGATAATACTGCAATTGTGATAGAAAATATTAAAATAAAAATCAATGAAAGATTATTATTTATTAATTTTAATAATCGTTTTTTATTAAGCATGTGTATCTGGTGATCAATTGTTAAGACAAATATATAATTATTCTAATATGTTCCCAAATCACATCAGTTTTAATTTTTTCATACAATTCATGTATTTTAAACTTTAAGGATATTCTTGTGCATTTTCTAATTTCCAAATATATACAAACATTATATGTCTAATTTAGAGTACAATGTATCTTTAATGAATTAAGATATAATTTGTATGGACTAACATATAAATAGTATTGATCTAGTATTAATTTGATAAAATATTTAATATTATTGGGTTAATATTCTAATTAAATATAAATATTAATGTTATGGAATATAAACATGATATTATTGAATATAAATATGATATTATTAGTAAATATCATCAATGATATCGATTCTTAGAAATCAGCCCCCATACAGAAAGAACAGGTGTGGTGGAAATATGTTTCAAAGTATTAAGCTTTAATCTAAATCTTGAATAAACTTTTTAAGTTTTAAAGGATCTACAATACCTTTTTCAGTGATTATTCCTGTGATTAAATCTTTAGGAACTATATCAAAAGATGGGTTAATAACTTCTGTTCCAACAGGACATATTCTACATCCACCATAATGAGTAACTTCATCGGCATTACGATATTCTATTTCAGTATCATAAATAGATATATTTTTATCAAATGTACTAATTGGTGCAGCTATATAAAACGGAACATTAAAATGTTTGGCAGATAGTGCTACCATTAAAGAACCTATTTTATTAACTATACCATTTCGAGCTACCCTATCTGCACCAATTATCACTTTATCTATTTGTGATTGTTGCATAAGGTATCCTGCAGCTACATCTGGTATTAATTTAACTGGTATTTTTTCTTGTTGCATTTCCCAAACACTTAAACGAGCTCCTTGACCTAGTGGACGAGTTTCATCACAGATAACATTTATATCTTTTCCTTGATTAAATGCAGAGCGTACAACACCTAATGCTGTTCCATAATCTACACATGCAAGAGCTCCTGCATTACAATGAGTTAATATTGTGTCGCCATCATTTACTATTTCTGCACCCACATTTCCAATAGCTAAATTTGTATCAATATCTTCATGATACATTTTTAATGCTTCTTCAACTGGATTGTCACTGTTTAGTGTTCTTTCAACTGCCCAAAAAAGATTAACTGCTGTTGGTCTTGCAGCTTTAATTTCTTCAGCGACTTTTTCTAAAGATTCATCTTCAAGGTAAGCTAAAGCCATTCCAAAGGCCGCTGCAACTCCAATAGCTGGTGCACCCCTTACAACCATTCCTTTAATAGCTATAATAACATCAATGTAATTATTACATGTAAAATAAGTTAATTCGTCAGGTAATTTTGTTTGGTCGATGAGGATTAGTTTATTGTCTCTCCATTCTAATGTTTTCATAGTATCACTGATTTAATATTATACAAAAGATAATACGAAAGATAAATTAATTGAATTAGTAATGACTTGCAGGAGTCATTCCTAAATGTTTATCTTCTGATTTTTTACCAGGAATTCCATACGCATCTGCTCTACATTGAGTACATGCTCTAAATACTGGAATTATCTTTTCAACATCATTTCGGACTTTTTCTATTTCTTCACATGTAGGTCTAGAGTAGTCTTTCATTTTGTTTAATGGAATAAGTGGAAGAACATTCATAAGAGAAGCTCCACGTTTTTTAACTTCTTTAGCTATTTCTACAATATGTTCATCATTTAATCCAGGAATGAGTACACTGTTAACCTTAACTATAACTCCATTGTTTGCTAATTTCTCAATTCCTTCAAGTTGATTTTTAATTAAAATTTCAACTCCTTCTTTTCCCTTATAAACTTTATCATTATATTTAATAAAGGAATATATGTCTTTAGCTATTTCTGGATCAATTGCATTAACTGTAACAGTTACTGTGTTTACTCCAAGCTCTGCAACTTCATCTGCAAGGTCTGGAAGTAAAAGTCCATTGGTACTCATACATTTAATAAGATCAGGATTAGTTTTTCCTAATTTCTTAAAAAAATCAAGTGTTTCTGGGTTTGCAAGTGAATCTCCAGGTCCTGCAACTCCAACGACAGAAATAGGACCTTCTTTAGTGACTTTATCTACATGACCAATAGCAGCATCAGGATCCATAACACAAGCAGCGACCCCTGGTCTTTTTTCATCCTGATTTATATCTCGAGTACAAAAATTACAATAAATATTACATTTAGGAGCTAAAGGTACATGAACCCTACCTACTTTATCATGTATTTTCTCATTAAAGCACGGATGTGCCTTAGTTATGTGAGCAAACTTTGAGCCTTTTAATTCTTTCATAATGGAACCTCATATTAAGAATTATTTTATTATAAGATATTTAATAGTAAGTATTATAGTATGAAAAACAATGCAATTATCCAATATTAATACAAATTATCCAATATTAATACAAATTATCCAATATTAAATAAATAAGAATAATAATAAATCAAATTAGGATAATACTTAATTATAAGAATAAATCATAATTATGAAATTATTTTCAATAAATATCTAATTTTATATAATTTATCATATATTAATATTTGTTTTAGCATAATAATACAATAAATAAGTTTTAGATAAATAATTTATATAATATAGTAAATATAAACA
>NZ_LWMT01000041.1 GCF_001639265.1 Methanobrevibacter filiformis | reverse complement strand
AATAGATATTCAATGAAAAACATAGACAACAAATAAAAAAAACTACAAAAAATAATTTACAATCTAACCACAACTAAGAAAATTCACTGTCATCCATCAACTGAAAAATTAATTATTGCACAGCCAATGTATCTAAATCAAAAAGATTTATTTCCATATCATAAAAATCACGTTGATATAAATGAGGTATAACACTCCCTTCAGTGGATGATTTAATAAAACTTTTAAAAAATGATGATTGGAAATAGTTATAGATATAATCTGTATCAATCACATTATCTTTTAAATTTCTAACAACGAAAATTCCTGAAGCAACAGTAGTAGGCATATCAAGCTCTTTTACATACCCAATTTTACCTATAGTACCATCTTTTGAAATTAATATATCTCCTAATCTTAACATTATTTCTGGAGATTCATCGTATCGTTCTTTAGAAATAAACCCACAATTATTCCAATTAATTCCATCAGATTCAAGAGCTGTTGCATTAATAATCCTATACTCCCCTTTATCTAAATATTCATCTTTTTTAAGACCTTTCCAACCGATTCTACCTTTAATATATAAATACTCTCCAATCTTTACAGAATTAACTTTAGAATTCAAACTCATTATCTCCCAAATTATTTTATAATGTATATATTTATAATTTTTTAGCTACTTTTAATTCACATTTCTGGAATTCACTTTTCTAAAAATAAAATAAGCTCTTTAACATATGCATCGAATTCTTTTGCTGTTAGACAAACCTTATTCACAGTTTCATCAGTATAAGGTGCTTCCGACACTGATTCTTTTGCTTTGTAGAACTTCATCCATTTATGAAAGTCATCTATTAGACTTTTTTCTTCTGCAGTTCTGAAGAAACATTTGTATGTAGCAAAGCCATCTATTCCATCTTCATATTCCATATATTTTCTCATTATTTTTATGGATTCATTAAAAACAAGTTTGAAGCTTTTAATAACGGCTGCTTTTCCAATTGCATTCAATTTTTTTTCTTCAGGATTATTTTCTATTCTTTTCTCAATTTGATTTTTAAATACTAATGCATTAGAAAGTAATTCATGAGTTTTTATTAATGAGATGATGTTTAACTTTTCTTCTTTAAATAAAGCTTTTTCCATGAAAATTCTCCATCTTAACCATAATCTTTTTATTATTTTCTTTCATCTAGGGTTGAAATTTTTTAGACATTCTAACAATCTAATGTTCATAACCCTTTAGAATTCAAATCCAATTTCTCCTAAACTTTTCCTAATATCATTTTCAAGTTTATTGGACTCTTTAAATAAACCATCTAACTCTTTAGTCAATTTATTCATCTTTTCTTCAAATGGAATACCATCATCTTCAGGATCTTTAAACCCTACATATCTTCCTGGAGTTAGAATATAATCATGTTTAGCTATTTCTTTAGTTTCAACTGCTGCTGAAAATCCTTTTTCTTCTTCAAGTTCATTGTTTTCAAATGCTGTGAAAGTATCAGCTATTTTAGCTATATCTTCATCACTTAGTTCTCTTAATTTTCTTGAAACTAAAGTTCCTATTTCTCTAGCATCAATGAAAAGAGTTTTTCCTTTTTGTTTCTTATTCTTGTTAATTATCCATAGACAAACAGGGATTCCTGTTGTATAGAATAGCTGGGTTGGAAGGGCTACTATTCCTTCTATTAAATCGTCTTTAATAATATTTTCTCTTATTTTGCCTTCACCACTTGTAGTTGATGAAAGTGATCCATTTGCTAAAACAATTCCTAACTTACCATTAGGAGCTAAATGATGAATCATGTGTTGGATCCATGCATAGTTAGCATTACCTTTTGGTGGAACTCCATACTTCCATCTTACATCATCTTGAAGCTTTTCTTGACCCCATTTTTTTAAGTTAAATGGTGGATTTGCAAGTATGTAGTTGGCTTTCAGTGTTTTATGTAGGTCATTTAAAAAAGTATCTGCTTGATGTTCTCCAAGGTCTGCTTCAATTCCCCTAATAGCTAAATTCATTCTTGCCATTTTCCAAGTGGTAGGGTTTGAATCTTGACCAAATATAGATATATTCTGGATATTACCACTATGGTTTTCAATGAAATTTTTTGATTGAACAAACATTCCTCCACTGCCACAACATGGATCATAGACTCTACCATCAAATGGTTTTAATATAGCGACCAGAGTTTTTACAACACTTGCAGGAGTATAAAATTCTCCAGCCCTCTTCCCTTCTCTTTCTGCAAACTTAGAAAGACAGTATTCATAGGTTCTACCAAGAATATCTTTTTTATCTCCATGGTCAGCCATCTGAATATTTGTAAACAGATCAACTACCTCACCAAGTGCTTGTTTATTAAGCTCAGGTCTTGCAAATGTTTTTGGAAGTATTCCTTTAAGAGTTTTGTTTTCTTTTTCAATAGCCCGCATTGCATCATCAATTACTGTTCCAACTTCTTCAGTGTGAGCATTTTTAGCTATTTTATCCCAACGAGCTTCAATTGGAACATAAAAAATAGTTTCTGCAGCATATTCATCTCTATCTTCTTCAAAGCCTTCTCCTTCTTTTACAAGTTCATTATATTTATCTTCAAATTTATCAGAGATATATTTTAAGAAGATTAATCCTAAAATAACATGTTTATATTCACCAGCGTCCATGTTTCCCCTAAGTACATCTGCAGCACTCCATATTTGGGCTTCAAATCCTATTTCAGCTGTATTCTTCTTTGCCATTGTCCCACCTAAATATTATGTTAAGTTAAAAAAATTTATATAATTAATCTAAACTAATTAGAAATTCCTATTTTCATGTATAATATTTTTCTATGAATTATATAGATTTTTTATACATTAAAATATATTTATTACCATTACTCTGAAGTTTCATACTGTATAAAATTTTTATACTATAAAATTGTATAATGTTAGTCCCCATTAATAAGAATAATTAAATGAAACAATGATGATGTATTGCAATATATCTTGAATACCTTACATAAACATTTCATATTAATGTTACAATTCATTAAATACAAAAAATTTCTAAAATTAAAAACAATAATAATTTATAATAAGAAATAGAAATAATATATTATCACACAGAGGTAATCATGTTAATTGAATCAAATGAAAATAAAGAATTGGATAGTTTATTATTTTTCCTATATTCTAAATTAAATGAAAAGAAAATGTATTTAAACAAATACATGGCACAAAAAGCTATCTTTAAGATTAAAATGACCTTAGGTAAAAATCATGCCTTAACTGAATCATTACCCTACTATTGGTATTACTATGGTCCATTTTCAGAATCTGTGGCTGATTCTTTTAATCTTATTTCTGATTATTCTAATGATTTAAATATTGTTCTTAAGTATCCTGAAATAGAGGATATTGTTGATAACTTAATAAAAAATAAGAATTTTTTCTATAATGAATTACCTATTGAAATATATAAAAAATTCGCTCCTTATAATTTTCAATACCCATTTAAATTTAAAATTTTTGATATTGTTGATAAAAAAAGAAATATTGAAAATAGTGATGATTTTATTAATGATTTTTTCCAGTGTGAATCACAATTACCAAATGATAGTTATTTCAATGAATATTCTAATATTTTTTCTGACTTTTTAACAAAGCTTGATTTAATTAATGAAGAACATCAAATGGGGAAAAATTGGCTTTTATTAAGGAATCCTATTAAAGAACTATGGTTTACCTTTGCAAAAGGATTAAGAGTGAAACAAAAAGATGAATTCTATAATTACAATACCAAAATATGGGATTTACAGTTTAAAGAATCACTGAAAATGATGGAGTCCTATGTAGACATAATGGAGGATAACCTTAAAGAACACAGCAAAACTAATAATAAATATACTCTTTTAGGAGAAAATATATTAAATGCAACAGTAGGTACTTATTTAAGGAGCAAATAAAATTGTTCACATGTAATAATCACTTTTTAGATAGTAATATTTTGCTTGGAAAAATATTACCTTCTAATAATTTTAAAATTTTTGAAACATATTTTAAACAGGATTTTAACAGAAATATTAGTAATAGAATTGAAAAAGAATCGAATAGAGTAATATCTAATTCAAGACGAGTTTCATTAAAGTTATTACATTATTTTAAAGAAAATATTTTAGATAAATCATCAAATCCTCTTAAAAGTGATAATACACTTGTAAAAATTAGAAATGAATTTTTAAATAGCTATATTGGTATTAGTTTTCCAGAAGGAGTTAAAAAAGATAGATTTACCAGTATGATTAAAAATCTGTTTGAAGAATTCTATGATGGATTCCAAGAGGACTTAATAACTCAAAGTACTTACAATATTGATAACTTCATAAAAGAAACTATTAATACATTCCGATATTTTTCAAAAGATTTAAATCAAATTATACTAACTAAATAAGGATGAATTTTACAAAGAAAATAATGAAATCTCTCTTGAAAGAAGAATAAGTAAATTGGGAATCCATAATTCAGATAAACTTATTTTATTAGATTGTTATATTCTATCTAAAAACTATTTAAACGAAACTGTTGCTTTTATAACTAGAGATAAAGAAATATTATTTCATCAAAAAAGTATTCAAAACATTCTTTCCTCAGATTTCCCAATTTTTGATCCTAAAGACCATTTGTAATTACAATTAAAGAATTATTTATTTAATTTAAAAAATTTCAACATAATCCTCTTCAACAATATTTAACATGTTCTCAACCATATTCTTTTCAATTAAATTTATACATACCTTATGCTTTTGATAAATGTGTTCTTGAGCAAATGCTCGACTTATAAATTCAACATTATCAAAATCAATCACTAAATCAGTGTAACTCTTATCTAGATTATTAAAAAAGTTTCTTGCAATAATCTCCTACTTAACTTTTTATTAATCTCTTTTCTATTTCTATTTCATGTATTAATGAGTTATATCCCATAACCCCTTCATTTATCATTTTATATCACTCCTAATTAATTTATTTTTCTAATCTAAAATATTCTTTATATAGTCCCCAAAATATCTTATTATTTTCCAATAACATCTGAAAAATAATGAAATTTTCATAAACCCATAAGTATTAAATTATTAAAAACTTAAATAGTATTAAATAACTATTAATTAAGGCGTAGTGAATACATGATACCAAAAAACCATCCTAGATACAATTCATTAATCTTAAGAGAAAAAATTAAAAATGCATATAAGTTAGGATATTTAGCTGATTCTGGAATGATTGCCCACGGACGAGGAGAAGCCTTTGATTATTTAATTGGTGAGAAAACCTCAGACAATAGTAAAATAGCTATTGAAGCAAGTGTAGCAATGATTCTTTTAGCAGAAAATCCTGTTTTATCAGTTAATGGTAATACCACAGCTCTTGTTATTGATGATATTATAAAGTTAGCTAAGGAAATTAATGGAAAAATTGAAATAAATCTATTCTACAGAACTAAAGAAAGAGTAGACATAATAGCTAATTTATTTAAAGAAAAAGGATGGGAAAATATACTTGGAACAAATAATGATGAACTTTTACACATCAACAATATTGAAAGTCCAAGATCCACAGCAAGTAAAAATGGAATATATAATGCAGATGTTGTTTTAGTTCCTCTTGAAGATGGAGATAGAGCCGAAATTCTAGTAAACAGTAGGAAAAAAGTGATAAGTATTGATTTAAACCCAATGTCTAGAACCTCAAAAAAATCAACAATAAGCATTATAGATAATGTTACAAGAGTCATACCTTCTATGATAGAAATAGCTAAGAACTTAAAAAATAAAGATAAAGATTATTTAAAAGAAATTGTTAATAATTTTTCTAATGAAGATAATCTTAAAGGTTCTTTAAAAACAATTGATCTTGTAAAAGGTAAATATAAATAATAAAATAAAACAATAAATACCATATAAATAACAGAAAGTAGTGTGAATTAATATGAATGTGATCGGAGTTTCAGGTTTACCAGGTTCTGGAAAGAGCTTAATTTCAAAAATAGCTATAGAACAAGATTTTAATGTATTTAACATGGGTGACATAGTCAGAGAGGAATCTAAAAAAAGAAATAAAAGTAGCAGTGAAACTGCAGTAGAATTACGGAAAGAGCATGGAGATTATGTAGTAGCTAAATTCACTATCAATAAAATATTAAATCTAAATTTTGACAAAAATACAAAAGTTATGATTGAAGGTATTAGAAGCCAATATGAAGTAGAACTTTTTAAAGAAAGTTTCAAAGAATTCAAAATTATTTCAGTTTTTGCAAGTCCTACAACAAGATTTGAGAGATTGAAAAGCAGAAATCGATCAGATGATTCTATAAATTATGAAGATTTTAATTCTAGAGATAAACGTGAACTTAATTTTGGTATTGGTAATGTAGTCGCTTGTTCAGATTATATGATTATTAATGAATCAAATCTTGAAGATTATGAAAAAAATATTGATAAAATTTTTGATAAAATTTTTAAATGAAAAAATATTAACTATATGTCCTAATCAATTTTTTAGTTTGAATACTACTTAAACAACTTTTATTCTTGCAGAAAATTACTACTCTTAAAGTACAGGTTTATAAATTAATCTTTTTTGAACTTGGCTGTGCAATAATTAATTTTTCAGTTGATGGATGACAGTGAATTTTCTTAGTTGTGGTTAGATTGTAAATTATTTTTTGTAGTTTTTTTTATTTGTTGTCTATGTTTTTCATTGAATATCTATT
>NZ_LWMT01000040.1 GCF_001639265.1 Methanobrevibacter filiformis | reverse complement strand
AAAACACATTTAAAAAGTTTAAAACTAAAACACAAAAAATAGACCAAAAAACTAAAACAAAAACTAAAAAACATCTAAAACCATATCCAACAATCATAAACCTTTATTTTAATTATGGATAAACTCCTTTATATCATTTTTATATTACTTATTTTTATCTTATTAATTATAATTTTTTCACTGTAGTTTAGTTTAGTCATTTATTTTAATAGCTATTCTTATTTTTTCTTAAATTTCCTTTTAAATTATTAAAATAAGAATAAATATTATATATTATTAGATATATAAATAAAATGTAATATTTTATAAATTAATATATTTATTTATTAATACTTGATTCAATCTTATTAAAATTGACTATAATTTGTTCAATTCGTAATTTTAATATTTAAATCATTATATTAGGAACTTAAACTATGACCTCTGTACTTTTAAATACCTCTATTTCATTAATAATATGGGCGTTTATTTTAGCTTTCGTATCAACCATGGCTTTAAACATTATATTCCGTAAATTAGCTAAGCTTGGTGTTTTAGGGAATTTATACTCTTCTTCTGTTAGGGGAGGTACTCCTCGTGGTATTGGAGTAGTTCCTTTTATTTTATTAAGTGTGCTTTTACCTCCTCGATTTAATGAGTTAGTATTGTTAATGGGTATTTTTGCATTTCTTGATGATATATTAGGTAGGAGGAAAATTGGCAAGTCTTCTATAGAATGGGGACAATTATTTAGAGGTATTGGTATATTATCTGTAATTTGTTTAGGATATCCATTGATGGGACCATCAATAATCCTTGTAGCACTACTTGTTCAACCATTAAACATATCAGACATGCAACCAGGGATAACATGTAGTGTTGTAATATTAATGAGCGTTTTTACAGTACTTTCTATGTTCATCATTGGAATTCCTGTGTTATCAGAGTCTTTAGTGTTCTTTTCTCCAATAATAATAGCTGTTATATGTTTAGGTTATGCTCCTTTAGATTATAAAGGTTTAATAATGATGGGTGAAGTAGGAAATCATGCATTTGCAATAGCACTTGGGATAATATTCTATCTTTTAGGTGGATTTATAGCTACATTTCTATTATTCATTGCAACAACGGCATTAATAGCATTTATGAGAAGAAAATATCTTAAACAATTCTTAACTAGAAATTTAGGGATTAAAAATCCATGTTTTGGAGATTATTTTATGGATATATTAACTGGAGGAGGATTAGGAGATTTAGTTAGAAGAATTTTACTTGGAAAAAAACAAATTAAAGTCACTATTCCTATTCTAATTATTTTTGGTTTTAGAAGATTGCTATACAACCCATATGCACCATATAGGTACAATAGATGAAATAAACACCTTATAAATTTAAAAACAATATTTTAACAAAATGACTTAATTTCATTTATTTTACTTTATGTTCTATGATTTTTTATTCTTATTTTACTTATTATGCTCTATAATTTTGTATTCATTATTTTTACTTTTATAATCTTATTTTAATTATTATTATCACTAATTTCAGTTATTAATATTTTAATTTTTATTAATATTTTAAATAAAGTTTTTATATTAAAAATAACAAATATTATTTAATATAAATTATATTTAGTTGAATTTAAATCAATTTATTAATCTATATTAACTTGATTATTATTATTATTTGATTTATTCAATTTCATTATAAGTAGGGATTAGCTAAATTAATTTATTTAAATTAGTTAAATTAATTTATTTAATTTAATTACTAATGTTAGGAGTTTTTAAGCATGACAGATATATTTGAAGTTATTAATAATCGTAGAAGTGTTAGACAGTATAGTAATGAACAATTAAAAGAAGATGAAGTTAAAAAGATATTAGATGCTGGTATCATGGCACCAACAGCCAGAGGGGAAGCGCCTTGGCATTTTACTGTGATTCAAAGTTCTGATCTTTTGAAATATATAAATGAAACTTCTATTGACTTGATGTTGAAATCAGATAATGAATTTTTCCAAGCTATTGCAAAATCAGGTAGGAACATATTACATGAAGCTCCAACTGTCATTGTTGTTTCTGGTAGGGAAGATGCAACTAATATTCAGGCAGATTGCAGTGCAGCTATTGAAAATATACTTCTTGCAGCTGAAGGGTTAAACATTGGCTCTTGCTGGGTTGGATTAATAGCTATTTTCTTTGAAGATGCTGAAAATGTTGCAAAATTACAGATACCTGAAGGATATGTTCCGTTATATGGTGTTACATTAGGTTATAAGGTTTCTGAAAGGGAAGGAAATCCTAAAAGGAACAAAAATGTTGTTAACTGGATTAAGTAATTAAATTTTGGCTTATTAATTTATATGATAAAATGAAAGCTTTACTTGTTATAACTGGAAGAGGAATGGGAGGAGACGCTGTTAATGCACTTAATATTGCTCGTGCATTAGAGGATAACGGTGTAGAATGTGAATTAGCATTAGATCCTAAAGCTCCTGGTCTTATTTTTAAGAAAAATGGATATGATTGGTACAAAATATCAATTCCTCAAGCAGGAGGGCATGCTGCTACTAAAATAGCTACAATAAAAGCAGCATTTAGAACATTAAAAGCAGGATTACAAGCTCGAAAATTGATTAAAAAATCAAAAACAGATGTTGTAGTGGGTATAATAGGAGGAGGAGCAGTTGTAGGAGCAATTGGTGCTAAAATAGCTAAAACTCCATCTGTAAGTATAATTGACACACCACTTGACACGAAAGTATGTACAAGACTAAATAATTGTATTGTTCTTCCAGAAGCTAAGTTATTTAGAGAAGATATAATTCCAAATAATGTGATTAAATCATTTTTCCCTTTAACAACAGGACTTACAAAAGGAAATAAAGAAGTAGCTATTAAAAACATCAGAGATAGGGATAAAAACAAGTTATTTGATCCAAGCAAACCAAGTATTCTTTTCTCTTCAGGTTCTTCTTTATTTGAGATGATGGCAAAGGCAGTATCAAATTACACTTATGATTCTTCTCTTTCTGATCATTATAATTTGTTTTTAGTTGGAATTCCTCTTGAAGAAGATTATCTTAGTTTAATTGATACAGAAAAAGTGATTAATTTAGGCTATATTGATTGGATTAGAGATCTGTATGATTTAATCGATTTAGCTGTTTTAACTGATGATGGAGTCATGATTCAAGAAGCAATGGCTTGTGAACTTCCAGCTATTGCACTCACAAGAGTAAAATATGGAAGATATCATAATATGGCAGGAATATTTCCTGGGGCTGTAATTGAATCAGATTTAGAAGATTTAAACACTCAAATTGAAGAATCTCTGAAGAATCTTGATGAAATAAAAAATAATGCTAAAAAATACAGTAATGAGGTAACTTCAGCTGGAGATAAAATAGCTAAATTCATTATCAATGAAGTAAATAAAGATAAGAAGTAAAATAATAGAGTAATGGAATAAAACAGTTAATAGAATACTATAAACTGTTATAATAGGTTATAATAGAATACTATGAAATGTTATAATAGAATACTATAAACTGTTATAATAGGTTATAATAGAATACTATAAACTGTTATAATAGAATAACCTTGTTACTAATGTTCTGTTAATTTAAACAAGCTATTTCTATTATATTTTTTCAATAAGATGGTGAAATATATTAGTTGTAGGGTGTATCTCTATGAAATCTTCTGCAAAGTCTTCTAAGTTGTTTTCCATTAAATATGCTATAAATGCAATATCACTCACTGCTGATGGTGAAATACTGTATGCTCCAGTAATATTTCCTGTTTTTGGGTTATAAGATATTTTTGAAAAGCCTGTATCTTTATTTAATACTCTCCAAAAGCTTCCAGGTCCTCCAGCACCAGGCATTGAAATTGTTTTTGTTTCTTCTTTATCTATTTGTTTTTCTCCTTGATTTTTGTTTGTTTTAATTGCGTATCCTATATCCATATCCAATGCAAAGCTTTGAGGAATGTTTTTGTAGTTAAAAACACTAGAATATCCTGCCATATTTCTTGCAGCTATAATTCCTTCCATTCTTGCTATTGTTGTTAGGTTTATTCCTCCTATAACGTCTCCTGCAGCATAAATATTCTTTTTACTTGTTTCCATTAATTTATTTACTTTAATATGCTTTTTTTGGTCTAAATCTACTAAATCTTCGACTATTTTGGAGTTTGGCAATCTTCCTGTTGCAAATAATGTTGATCCTTCAAATTTTCCATTTGAAACTTCGAGTTTATCTTTTTTAACTTCTAATATCTCTTGATTTTCATGGATTTTAACATTTTTCAATATTTTGTTTATTATATATTTTCGTAAATCTTTATCTAATCCTTCAAGCATTTCTCCTCTAACTATTAAATTAACCTCACTTCCAAAGGATGAAAATAAACCCGCTAATTCAGATGCAATATGCCCTCCACCAATGATATTTAGCTTTTCAGGAACTTTTTTTAATTTAAGAATGTCTTTACTTGTTAATCCATGTTCAAATCCTTTTATTTTTGGAATAAAAGGTCTTCCACCTGTAGCTATTAATAATTTATCGTAATTGAAGCTTTCACCGTTTACAGTAACTTCATTATTATTTACTTTGGCTTCACCATATATGATCTGATTATTGACAGATTCATTTTCTTCTTGATGAATCTTTCTAATCATTTTTTGGGTTTCATGGATTTTATTTACAATATCTAAGTAAGATATTTCTATATTTCCTTTTAAAAATCCTAATTCTTCAAATCTTTTTTTATTATTTAAAAATCTGGCTACATCATTTAATGCACAGATAACCATACATCCTTCATTTAAACAGTTTCCTGCAATGTATTTCTTTTCAATTAATATTGCTTCTTCACCTAATTTTCCAAGTTCAAGCCCAGCTAGCCTTCCTGCAGGTCCTGATCCAATTATAATATTTTTCATTTTACTATTTCCTTTATTTAATTTGTATTTAATGTTTTTAGACATTGCCTTTTAATATTACTTGATTTTAATATCATTTTTAAAATTTTACATTTTCAATGATTAATAAATTGGGAATATTTTAATTTTAAATAGGAATTGTCATTTCTTTTATAGTGATAGTAATAATAAAATTATTACTTTCAATATTATTCATAAACTATACTTGTTTTATTATTTTTAATAGTATTCATAGTTTATATTATAATATCTATTTATTTTATTATTAATTTTAAATTTCATATTTTTAATTTACAATTTGTTTATTTTGTTCAAATTTTGTTTTTATTGAAAATATTAAATCATATCATAAACTAAATAGTTATATATAATGTCACATCCAAATAAGATATAATATCAATATAATTAAACATAAATACTGATTATTAATTAAATTATTAATGTGATATAGGAGGATTTTTATGTGTATTGCAGCACCTGCTCAGATTGTTGAGCTAAATAGTGAGGAAAAGATAGGTTTTGTTGATTTTGGAGGAGTAAGACAACAAATAAAATTAGATTTAGTAGATGGCATAGAATTAGGTAAATATGTTCTTGTTCATGCAGGTTATGCTATTGAAGTTTTAGATGATCAAGCAGCTAAAGAATCTCTTGAAGCATGGGATGAATTATTAGATATCTTAGATGAAGAAGATAAATTAAAAGAGTCTTCTAATTAATTATATCTACTACTAATATATCTTATCTAATATACATCTTACTGTTTATTAGTTAATATTATCTTAATCTATACATAATTCTATCTTAATCTATACATACTTCTTTAATAATTTTATTAATAATAACTGTTAATAATAGTTAACATTTAGACTTAATTAGTTAATATTATCTTAATCTATACATAATTCTATCTTAATCTATACATACTTCTTTAATAATTTTATTAATAATAACTATTAATAATAGTTAACATTTAGACTTAATATATTGAAACTCGTGTTACTCCTTCTATTTTTAAAAATTCTTTTAATAATTCTCCAGGAATTGGGGATTCAGTAATTATAGTTAAAACTGGATTTTCATTCATATGAGTATCATTAGCATATGCTTGCCTTATATTTATTTTTTTCGAGTATATTAATTTACTTACTTCTGTTAAAATACCATAATTTTTGTGGTTTACTTCAATTTCAAGGACACCCAAGCCAATGTTTTGGGCTATGTTTTTAAGTAATGTTCCTGCAGGGATTATGTTTTTAAATATATTTGATAATTTTTCATCTTTTAAAATAGATTTTATAGTTGATTTTATAGCTCGTCTGTCTACTTCAGCAACTTTTGCAAGTGAAGCATCATTTATTTTAAGGTCTCCACAATATATTTTTCCATCATCCCCTACTCTAAGACCTAATTCTATCATTTTCACTGCTACACTTAGTCTTGCAGGATACTTTTCAAATGCACTACTTAGTTCTTTCCACATTTAATTCACATCTTTGTACTGTACTTAGTTGTACATTAATGTATTTAATTAATACTTTGTATTCATAGTTTATATATTTGTCACTTAATTATTAAAAATTGGAAACAAACTTTTAAAAATGAGAATCAGATATTTCTCTAAAATCCTGAAAATAAAAGTTAAAAGTTTAAGAATTAAAATCAGTGGGTTAAATTTATTCATGAAATGAATCTTTGCTTTTTAGTCTTTTTAGTAATACTTTTAATTAGAAATATATCTAATAATTGAGGATTCGTATTTAATAATTTTCTTTTTATAGGAGATGTCCCATAATTCAATAGATAATTAATTAAGACTCATTTTCTTAAATAAGTATTTTAAGAGTCTTATATTGTTGATAAATTAATTATATGGATATTTAATTAGTTATATAAATTGAATTTT
>NZ_LWMT01000039.1 GCF_001639265.1 Methanobrevibacter filiformis | reverse complement strand
AAAACACATTTAAAAAGTTTAAAACTAAAACACAAAAAATAGACCAAAAAACTAAAACAAAAACTAAAAAACATCTAAAACCATATCCAACAATCATAAACCTTTATTTTAATTATGGATAAACTCCTTAGAAAAACTAGATCCTAAACTACAATTCATTAACTATTCATCTAACATAGGAACTTATAATAATATGACTGGTTTATGGAACATATCTACTTTAAATAGTGGAAAAACAGCCACACTAACAATTAATGCAAAAATAATTAGTGTAGGAACCATAAAAAATACTGCTACAATCAACACTACTACTAAAAATATCGGAAATAATAATAGCTCAACAAATATTATTTCAGAAGCAATTCCAAGCCAAATAAACACATTAAATGTGATAATAACTGTTGATAACTCTGTTAAACTAGAATCAACTTTAAAAGACAGTAATGGTAAACCTATTGCAGATAAAGAGGTTAAATTCTACGTTAATGGAAAACTCATTGGAACAGCTAAGACTGATGTAAAAGGTGTAGCTTACTTTAAATACACTCCAACAAAAACAGGCACACTAACTTATACCTCATCATTCACTGATCCTACAGGTGTTTACACTGATTCAACATCATCAAAATCCACTATAACCGTGACTAAAGATAAATTCACTTTAACTACTATTTTACCAACTGGATATGTTGGAGATAAAAAAACAATAAAAGTCAAAGCTACCAATAGCAAAGGCAAAATAGTTCCAAATAAAACATTCACAGTCTATATAAATAGTAAAAAAATAGATAATTACAAAACTAATAGTAAAGGTGAATTTACTATAAAAACCACACTTAAATCTTCCAATAAACTACAAATCAAGTTCGTTGAAGACAATAAATACAATAAATTATCTAAAACCTCTAAAACCTATACCTACAAAATTAGATCTAAAAAAGGAAAAACAATCACTACTATCTACTATGTTAAAACTAAATATGACAAAGTTACAAGATTAAAAGCTAAATTAACTAATGCTAAAGGAAAACCATTAGCTGGCAAATACATTAAATTCTATTTTGCAGGAAAATATGTTGGAAAAGCCAAAACAAATAAAAAAGGAGTAGCTATCCTAAAATATACTCCTGAAAAGAAGAAATAATACTTTTATTCTCGTATAACATTTCTATATAACATTGTCCATTATTATCAATTACATATTTATTATTATTCCTGAGAATACTACTACAATCACAGACAAAATAATGATAAAATAGTATTTCTATGATACTTAATATAAATGAATATACATGTAATTATTATCAAGATATCTAAGAAAAGTAGTGAAATATAGGAGGCTTAATAGAATATACATCACTTATTATAATTAAATAGCTAATGATACTGTGGACATATCCTCCTCTCCATCCCCTAAGATATGATAATCAATTGAACATTATATTATAATTTATAATGATAATATTTATATCTAAATACTAATAATAGTGGCATTTGGACTATCAATGATTTAAATGCTGATAAAGATGCTATGATTAGATAATAATCATGCCAAAAATTAATTTTTATGTAGTTTTATATTATTTAAATACTTTATTTTCAACTATATTCAAATTGATGAATTAATTAAGAAATGAATTTAGTTGAAAATAGATATTAATCAAAATAAAGATAATTAAATATCTTTTTTCAATATTAATTAGAATTATATTAATGAAATATGTAGACTAGTAATTTTTTAGAATATAGAAACAAACTTTTGAAAAAAGTTTGATCAAAAGCTATTTCATAAAATAAGCAATATAGTATGAGAAATGCTTTTATTAATATAATATTTAAATTTAAATAATTGTAAAATTTATTTTTAATGAAAAATTAAGAGCTTTTCAAGAAGTATAGTCAATAATTATAAAATTTATTAATATGTTGATTTTCAATAAGATAAGTAGATAGGTATATGAAAACATTGTAATTTTTTATTTGATGGTTAAGTTTATATCATATAAAGTTCATATATTAACTTACAATTATTTATTAAAATAATTTATCAAAGTGTTGGTATAGAATATAATAGATTATAATTAAATTATTATTTGTATTATTTGGGGTCAATAATATGGTATTAAGTGAAAATAAGGGTTTTCATACGGAAAATATAGATAAAATAGAAATTGGGAAGGAATTTATAAAAATCAATAAACTAAACTACTTTGGATTTTATAATATATCAGAAAATAAAAAATATATTGTTTCATGGTTAGATTGCAGTGAGGATCGTCATAAATGTGGAAGGAGAAATGGAGGGAAAGGTACCTACATTTTATGCGAAGATGAAAGCGTTATTCTTAAAGGGAAAATAGAGAGACCTAACGAAGGTAAAGTTGGAAATAATGGAAACTTTATTTTTGAAGATTGGCTTTTTAATAAAGATGGAATTAATGAAACAGGTAGTATATGCTATGGGTTTAATAAAAATGGACGAACAATCCTTAAACATTATTTAAACTCCAATATTCGTGAAAGTGCAATATCAGATGATGGAAATTTTGCAATATTTCAAACAGGATATAATGAAAGTAGTTTAGATGGAAATAAACTATATTTCTTTGATTTAAAAGAAAATAACCTGTTATGGGACATTAGTATCAAAAATATGTGGCCTGAAGGATATATTATAAAAGAACATGAAAGAATAATTTATTTAGACCATGGAAATGGATATAAATATAAATTTGATTTTGATGGAAATTTTTTAGACGAAAAAATATGGGACAGAGAAAAATTAGACATAACAACTGAATATAAACTTTATATATTACTTTTAGAAGAATTAAATAAATTAGATAAATCAAATGCTTCATTAGACCATTACGATGATTTATTGCCTTATTTTAATAAATTACTTAGAACTAATGTTTCAAATAACATTAAGTCATTTATATATAAGGAAATAGCTATTATAGATTATAAAAAGAAAAATCTAGAAAGTAGTTTAGCTAATTTGAAGTTGTCTTTGAATTATTATTCAAGTTTAACAACTCGACGTCTTTATAATAAGATAAAAGAAGAACATAAAAACAGTATTTTAAACACTAATTTCGCAAAACAATAAGATTTAAGAAAATCTTCGATTTAAAAAAATAGAAAATTTAAGAAAATCTCAATATACCACTTATAAAATTAAATTTAATATTAATAAAAGCATTTCTTATACCTAAAATAGTTTATTTTTGGAAATAGCTTTTGATCAAACTTTTTTTAAAAGTTTGTTTCATATTAATAAAAGCATTTCTTATACCTAAAATAGTTTATTTTTGGAAATAGCATATGACAAAACTTTTCTAAAAGTTTGAAATGTTTGTTTCATATAAATAATATTTAAGAAAGAATGAGTAAAAAGAAGCTATCAAGAGGTGTTTGTGATTATTTACTATTTGTCAGTGTTTTAAGGGGGTCAATTCATTAGTGGTTATAAAAGAATTATTGATGTAATTAGTTGATTAAATTATTCTTTTTACTACTCATTCTATATTTTTCAAAAACATGTGACTAATTACAGTCACCATTATTCTATATTATTGTTTATGTATATAAATTTTTTGTATTTTACTGATTTTTATTGGCTGTGTCAATAACTTACCTCTTGAGGCATTTATATTACTAAATTATTCTAAATTATTAATTTTTCATACTTGATTCAATTCATTATCATTCAATTAATGATTTGAATAGATAAACAAAAGCTATTTTTGTGGTAGAGTAATAATTTAAAACTAGTTTATCAGCAGATATTTATTATCTTGCAAATTTAACACCAAAGTACTCACCATACCTATTATTTTCAGTACCAGTTTCATTTATTACTTTTTCTACTGATAATATGTTAGGGAAGCCACTATTAAAACCATTCCTCCAACCATAATATTTAATTTTGTATGTTCCATTAATTTTTAAATCATTGAATATGTCCCTTGTATTAAATTTTTGGAATAAAAAGTTTTCATCATTTAGAAATCCTTCATTTTCTGTTGTGATTAACATTAATTGACCAGCATTATCTATTACCATTGTACCCTGATTATCATAATTAATTCCTGGTCTAGGTTGCCATTCTTGAACAGTGATGATTTTTTCTTGAACAGATGGTACTTCATAACTATAGTGCCAAAATACATTACCTATGGGCATCATAATAATAAGGAGTAAAGCAAAAGATAATCCAACACTAACAATACCTAATCCCTTACTACCTCTTTTTCTCTTAACTATTAAGCCTGTAATTACAGCTATAATCAAGGGAAGTACTACAAAAATTCCAAACTGTATTAACCATCCTTCTATCCAATTAGGTGCTACAAACATATTATCTACTTCCTCAAAATATTAAAACATGTTTTTTAATTTAATTAATATATTTATATGTATTTATATGTGTATTCTATAATTCAACAGTTATATTTAATTTAATGTTACTGTTGCTTAACTGTAAGGATATTATTTTTTCCTATTCTTGAGTTTTCATCTTTTTATTATATTCTGCATATTTTTTTTTAAAAGATTTTAAGAATAATACAGCTAAACCAAAACCAAAGAATGAACCTATGAAAGAACCAAGTACAATACCTATATACAGTCCTATAATTCCTCCTCCAAGTACAAAACCAAATAAATAAGATAAAATAGCTTCAAAAATTAATGATCTGAACATTGTAATTAGTAAAGACATATGTCCTTTTCCAACTCCTTGAAATACCATTGAAGAAACTAAACCAAAAGGCATAGCAACCAAAAAGAAACTTAATATTTGAAGAACTTGAGTTATTGCCTCTGGTAAACCACCTGCTGCATCTGAATATGAAAAAATTTGAGCTATTTGTGGAGAGAAAATAACCATTATTAGTCCTAATCCTATTGAAAGTACAAATCCCAGTTTAATTGAGTAAGTAAAAGCTGTTTTTAATTTATCATAATTACGGGCTCCATAAGCAGCTCCAGCTACTGTTAAAACAGCTGTTCCAAAACCTAATATAGGAATCATACATAACTGAACAATTCTCATTCCTGCAGTATAAGCTGCAACTGCAACTGTTCCAGAAACAATCATTATCATAGCATTCATTAAAACAGCAAGAATTGACATGATAAGCATTTCAGCAGTAGAAGGAATAGCTACATTTAAAATATCCTTTACTATTTTTCCTTTATAATGAAAAGAAGATGCAGACAGTGAAAGGTAAGTATCTTTCTTAACCCAAATCCAGTAAACCATAACCAAACAAGAAATTAAAGCAGAAAACACAGTAGCTATTGCAGCACCAGTCATTCCTAAATTTAAAGTATAAATAAAAATTGGATCAATAACTATATTTAAAACAGCTGTAATTGCCATTGCATACATTGCTCTTTTAACATCTCCTTCTGATCGTAAAATAGAAGATAGAAGTGCTGAAAATAACAAAGAGAATATGCCAGCAAATATTACATTACCATATTCTAAAGCTAGACCTACGGTACTACCTGCACCCATTAAAATAAGTATATCTTTCAAAAAGAAAAGAAGAATAATGGGAGTAACAATAGAAAGGATAAATGTAATTAATACAGAATGTAATGCAGCATTATCTGCTGTTTTCTTGTCTTTTCCCCCAATTGATCTAGCTATTAATGAATTAGCACCTGCACCAAGTCCATTTCCTAAACCAATAACTATCATAAACAATGGAGTTACAAAACCTAAAGCAGCTAAAGCATCAGAACCTAAACCTGCAATCCATATACTATCTGCTAAATTATATGCCATTATCAAAAGCATTGAAACCATCATTGGCCAAGCAAGTGATACTATTGCTTTTTTTGGATCCCCTGTTATTAAATCTATATTTTTACTCATTATCTTTCCCCAATTCATTATTAATTATATCTCTATTAGATAAAATAGATTCACAAGCTATTTTTTTAAATAAATCCTTTAATTCTTCATTATTTAATATAGAAATACTATCACAAACGTTATTTTCCCATTTATCATTGATTTCATTGATTTTTTTAGAAATTAGTTCCCCTTTACTTGTAAGAGAAAGTTTATATCTTCTTCTATTTTCAGTGTCTATTTCTCTTAAAATAATATTTTGATCATTCATTCTTTTAATAGCTCTTGCAACAGCTCCTTTATCTATGTTAAATTTAAAAGCCAAGTCTTCTTGAGAAATATCTTTATTTTTTGAGATATAATATAAAAAAGGAATCTGTGCAGCAGTTATATCTAAATCTTTAAGTGAATGATTAATATAAAACATATACGATCTATGTATCATAGAAATCAAAGCACCTAATTGGATCTCCGATGAATTTTTATCAAATAATTCTTTTAAATGCTTCATTGTTAGGAAGTATATATTTAACCATATATAAAGTTGACGATACAACAATTGATGTGTCAACATTATATTTACAGGATTTCTCGGAGATCTTCCATAATTCATTGATTAGTTAATTGATACTTATTGGCTTATATTATGATGATGAAGTAATATTAAGTTAAAATAAGGATTATTATTTAGTTTATTGGGTTTTAAGTGATTTATCTTTGTTGATTATTTTTTAGTAAAGTTTAATAATCTTTGTGTTGAAATATGACTTCATGCATTAATGACTTTAATAAACTTTTTTTTATTAAGTTTTTGTGCATTTATTATGAAATTTGTATTAATAAATTAGTGCTTTTGTATGAATCATGTTTTGATAAATGGCATACTGACTAAGAGATACTTATTTAGACATGTATGGTTTTATACTATGTTTATTTATGTTTTTTCTAGTATATTGTGTCTTTTAGATTTCTTGTTCGTATTGTATTGTATATTGCATTTCTGATGTTTATTTCATTAGTTGCAGC
>NZ_LWMT01000038.1 GCF_001639265.1 Methanobrevibacter filiformis | reverse complement strand
AAACCCCACCAAGAAAAAATAGAACCAATTGTAGAAGAAGTTTCTGAAATAAGAAAAAAATAAAGAAGCAATGTTTAATTTAAGGCAATTCTATAGAATCGATTAAATCCTTAACTTAACAGCTGTGATTAAAAAGCAGACTTTTTAATTAATTTTGAATAATTAATTATAGATTTCCTAAATATAATGCTGGTATTCTTTAATATAATTTATTAAATATTATTTAATAAGCTAATCTATTACTTTTATGTCTTTGAATATATGAAAGTCTTTATCAAAAGTAGCTATCTTTTTTATATCATTATTTATCATAACAACATGGCTTAAATTATCAAAAAAACCAACTGAATTAATAAAAGTATCTTTTAATCCTTGTTTATAATGAATAATATCCTCAAAAATTGTAATGTCCTGTGAATTGATTAAATAGTCATAAACTTTTTCTAGTTTTTCATCATTTTGATTTAATTTTCTAAGTACTGTCATTGTTTCATATATTACCATTTCACTAATTGCCTTTGGCTTATCTTTTATTATTAGAGCTATTTCTTTTGCCCTGTCATGATTTTGTATTTTAGGAACATGAAAATTAATTATAAAACTTGTTTCGAGGAATATCATTTAATACAATCCTTTTTTCATATGTATACTGTCTTTTAACTCTTTAACATCTATATTTTCTGCATTATCTACTTCAACAATCCCTACACTGTCATTAAAATTCAGTTTTTTATCTGGATCATAACCTATCATTTCATGGTTTATTACTCTTGATTTTATTTTTCCAGTATTTTCATGTTCTTTTCTATTTAATGCTTCATTTAAAAGCTCATTTATTATATTTTTTTGAGTAGTTCCTTTTTCAACTGCTAAAGTTTTTATTTTTATTAAAGTTTCTTTAGGCATTTTTATAGTAGTTGTAGTTTCAGTTGTCATAATTTTACTCCATTAATATTTATTAGAATGATATATTATTATATCAATGTATAAAAGTACATATATATTCTTATATATTTTTTATACTATTTATATTTTTAAAATTAAATTTTTCCAAATAATCAGAAGATTCATTGCTTAAGAACCTCTTAATATTAATTAATTTTATGTTTATCTTTATATAAATAATTATACATTTTTATGTATAACATATTTAGGTTATTATACATTTTTGTGTATAATAAAATCTTTAAAAATAGCTATTTTCTCTACCATAAAGAATAGAATATTAATGTAAAAAAAAGAATTAAGGATTAAATAGCTATTATAGCTATTATTATAGTTATGTAAAAATAGTTAAGAAATAAAAAGTGAATAAAGGAGAATAAAATATTATTTCTCTAATTGAGATGCAACAATATCATTTACAAGATGTAAAAATTCATCTTTATTCTTATGAGGTATCATTGCTCCAGCAGCAATGTTGTGTCCACCACCTTGACCGTGGAAATTAACTGATGCATCATGTAGTGCTTTTCCAAGGTCAACACCTTTGTTTACGAGTTCTCTTGTTGTTCTACCTGATATTTTAATATCTTTATGGAATCTGGATATTCCAATAACTGGTTTTTCAGAGTTTAGAATATTGATAAAGAGTCCAACACCTGCTAAAGTACCTATTATTGTTTTTAAAACAGGATCTTCTGAGTAAATGTATTGGATATGGTCAAGTTCAACTGCACCTTCTTTTCTAATCCATTCAAAACCTTTAACAAGGTTATTTCTATATTTATTTTGAATTTCAATAGCTGTTTCAAGTGCTTTGTCTCGTTCACCAAGACATAAACTTAATCCAAGTCCATATTTCTTACTTTTACCACAAGAATCAAGTATAGATGAGAAATCTTCTAAATCACGAAGTGCAGGTGAATCTTTTGGTGTTGAGAATACTTGTCCAAATATTTTAGGATTAACATCTATTAAGGCATCCTTTAGCACATCTTGTTCTTCACCACTTAAATCAGCGAATTTTATTCCATAGCTAATTCCTAATTTTTCTAAAAATGCCATTGATCCTTCAAAACTACCAGTTAAATCTGGAAGTCCAGGATCTAAGGTATATGCAATAGCTTTGTAAAGTGGTTCTTGGTTTTTAGATGTGATTTTTAAATCTTCATGTATTTCTAATTTTCCAGATTCCACAGCATCATTTAATATTAACTCGTTAACGCCAGTAAATCCATTAAGATGCTGCATATCTCCAAAAGCACCTATTAATGCAAAAATAGATAAATGATTTTTGTCTAGTTCTCGAACAACTAAGTATGATGCACCTGATCCACTTAGTTCTCTACTACCATCTACTTCAAATAAGTGTGGATTCACATGAACTACGTTTTCACTAGCTTCTGTATCATTAGGCTGGTGATGGTCTGCAATAATGACATCTGCTTTTAATTTATTAATATGGTTAATACAAGCGCTTCCCATGTCAGTAAAGATGAATAAGTTGTATTTTTCATTATGCAACTTTTCTATTGTCTCTTTTTTAAGTCGGGGGATCATGGTAACATGAAAGTTACCGCCCTCTTCTTTTATGGTGTTAGCTATTATAGCAGCTGCAGATATTCCATCTGCATCATTGTGAGATATTATTCTTATATTATCTCCATTTTTGATGTGCTTTTTCAAGACACGTCCTGCTTCATTAGCCCTATTTAACAAGGAGTGCTGCTTGTTTTGCGTCATATCTCCATCCTTCAGGTAATTCGCCTTCTCTGGAGTAATATTTACCTAATCTTCTAATTCTGGATTCTATGATTGTTAATCCTCTTTTAGTATGTAAATCTTTTGGATTTTCTTTTAGATGATCACGAATATTAACTGCTTTTTTAATTAAGTTCATTATATCTTCAGGATATTCTCCTGCCTGTTCATTTCTTTTTAAAATAGCTGTAATTTTCTCGCCAGTAACAGCTTTCACACTAGGAATTCCGTACTGATCTCTAAGAATAATTCCAATTTCACTAACTGTTTTTCCTTCACGATTAAATTTTAATATGAAGGATTCAATTTCTTCATTTGAGTATGCTACCCATTCTGGTTTAGTCATAGTTTATCTCCAAAATATTAATCACTGATTTCGAAAATCGAAGATTTTTCAAAATCTCTTCATAGACAATTTAGTCTATAAATAATATGTTATATTAGAATAAAAATTACTATTTAAAGTTTTAAAAATATTGATATTCTAGGATATTAATAGTTCTAGATTTAGTAATAACATAATTAATAATAACTCTAATATTAGTAATACTTTTAAATAAGCATTAAATTACCCATTAGCTATTTAATCATCAACTTGGTCTTTATACCAATTAATAAATAATTCTAATGAGTTTCTTCTGTGAGATATCTGGTTCTTATCATTGTCTGAAAGTTCACCAAAGGTTTGATCATACTCTTTCACATAAAATAAGGGATCAAAAGCAAAACCTTTGCTTCCTCTTTCTTCCAATGCTATTTCTCCACGTACTTTACCTAAAAAAATCTTGGGCTCTGAATTGGGGGCACAATACCCAATAACAGACCTGAACTCGGCAGTACGGTCTCGAATATCATTCATTAAATTTAAAATCCCTTGATTTCCAAGAGTTTCCTGAACATAAGATGAATATGTCCCTGGAAAGCCATTTAAAGATTTAATGAATAAACCAGCATCTTCAACAATAACAGATTTATTTAATTTCGAAGAAGCATATTTTGCACCTGCTATAGCCACATCCTCCAAAGTTCCTTGAACTTCAGTGTAGCCTAAGTCAATAGCTTCAAGTTTAATATCGAAATTTTCAAATATTTTTTCTGCTTCGTTAACTTTATGTTTGTTACTAGTAATAAATGTTATCATATTTCTACCTCTGATTTCGAAAAATCGAAGATTCTCCAAAATCTTATTTTATAGTTTTTTTTTAAATGTCTCTTTCTATGGCAGTTGATCCAGTTCTAGCTATTTTTTTAATTCCAAAACTTTTTAAAAGATTTATCAGTGCATTGATTTTACTTGGGTCTCCAGTTATTTCAATGGTTATGTTATTTTCACTTATATCTACTATTTTCCCTCTGAAAGTGTTGGTATATTGGATTATTTCTGCTCTTTTTCTTTCATCATCTGCTTTGACTTTAATTAAACACAGTTCTCTTTTTAATGTTTTTCCTGGATTTAATTCTCTGACTTTTATAATATCTACTAATTTATTCAGTTGCTTTGTGATTTGTTCAAGAACCTTTTCATCACCCTTTACAACAATAACCATTCTGGCTAAGTTTTCTGTTTCTGATCCGCCAACAGTTATACTTTCAATATTAAATCCTCGTCTTGTAAACAAGCTTGCAACATTTTGAAGTACTCCTGGTCTGTTTTCGACTAAAGTACTAATAACATGACTGTCCATTTAATCACTTACCTTATTTTCTATTTTGTATTCTCCAAGTATTTCGCTTATTCCACAACCAGGTGGAACCATTGGTAAATATTCGTCTTTATCAACAACTATATCTAAGAGAGTAGGTTCACCAGATTTTAAAGCATTTTTAAGAGCAGTTTCAGTTTCACCAGGTTTTTCTATTTTACAAGCATTTATGTTAAAACTTTCAGCTAATTTAACAAAATCAGGAGTGTTTCCAAGATCTGTATAAGATAATCGCTTGTTATAGAAAAGATTTTGCCATTGGTAAACCATTCCAAGTTTTCTATTATCAAACAAGCATATAACAACTGGAATATCATATTCTTTTATAGTTGCAAGGTCTTGACAGACCATTAAAAATCCTCCATCTCCTGTTATTGAAATAACATTATTTTCAGGCATTGCTACTTTAGCACCAATAGCTGCAGGGAAACCAAAGCCCATTGTACCCATTCCTCCAGAACTGATGAATTTACGAGGTTTATTAGTGTTAAAGAAATGGGCTGCCCACATTTGATGTTTACCAACATCAGTAGTTATTATAGAATCACTATCTAATGAATTAGCTATTTCTTTTATAACTTGTTGTGGTTTTAAAGGAATTTCATCATTATAGGTAACTCTTGGAATACAGCTATTTTTAAATGATATTGATTCATTGAACCAATCTTTAGCTATATTTCCAATACTATTACTTTTATCAGTTTCATTATTGTTTAATCCATTATTTTTTCCAGATAGTTGCTTTATTTTACTTACAATTGAGTTTAATACATGCTTGGCATCTCCAACAATTGGGATATCAATTTCCACATTTTTACCTATTTCTGCTGGATCAATGTCAATGTGAATAATTTGAGCATTAATTGCAAAATCAGCTATTTTTCCAGTTGTTCTATCTGAAAACCTTGATCCAATAGCTATTAAACAGTCACATTTATCAAGAGATAAATTTGCTGACATTCTACCATGCATACCAATCATTCCAAGGGAATGAACATCATCTTCATCAACTGCACCTTTTCCCATAAGTGTTGTAATAATAGGTGCATTTATAAGTTCAGAAAATACCTTAAGCTCCTCAGATGCATTTGATAAGATAACTCCTCCACCTGCCATAATAATTGGTTTTTTGGATGTTTTAATAAGTTCAATTGCCTTTTTTATCTGTTTTATATTTCCATTGACTGTAGGGTTGTATCCTGGTGTTTCATAGTTATTGGTTTCATAGTTACTTAATTCTTGCTCTTGAACATCTTTTGGAACATCAATAACAATGGGACCTGGTCTGCCACTTAAAGCAAGTTCAAAACTTGTTTTAACTATTGATGGAAGATCATCAGCATTTTTAGGTTGGAATCTATGTTTTGTAATTGGCATTGTAATTCCTATCATATCCACTTCTTGAAATGCATCATTTCCAATTAAATTTCGAGGAACTTGACCAGAAATAGCTATTATCGGTGAAGAATCAATGTTAGCAGTAGCTATTCCTGTAATAAGATTAGTAGCACCAGGACCTGATGTTGCAAGACATACTCCTACTTTGCCAGATGCTCTAGCATAACCATCTGCTGCATGTGCTGCAGACTGTTCATGTCTAACAAGTATATGCTTTAAATCTGAACCATAAAGCATATCATAAAATGGAAGAACTTGCCCTCCAGGATATCCGAAAATTGTGTCTACTCCATTTTCCATTAGAGATTTTATTATTGCTTCCCCGCCTTTCATTAAAACACCTACTTACTATTATTCATAATTAATTATAATTAAAAATTCAGTACTGTGATAAATTAAGTATTTAAACTAAATCAAGTATTTAATATATAATTATAACTAAAACGAGGTAATATTAGTAATTATAATTTATATAATATTCTACTAATTTATACATTTTATATTTAATATATCATAGTATTAAATCATAAAAAGAATTTAGTTTTCATGATATAAATTAATATTGATTGGAAAATAGCTATCAAACTTATGATAAGTATTGAAGTTTTTAATACTTATTTTTTTAATACTGGAAACTACTCATTGAACTTAAATTCGATAAAATGTTAAATCCCTCTGGGCTCATTTGTAGAATTTTTCAGTATAATGAAAAAGTTTCATATTTTTTGTAGAATTTTTCAGTATAATGAAAAAGAAGAAATATTTAAAAATATTCATATTATATCTGATTTTAAAAAATCAATCACATTTAAATGTTTTATTCCTTTCCTAGACATGTTAAAATCATCTAAACTTATAACATACTTAGGATAGTTATCTTTTATATTCATTAAAGGTTCAAATTCTCTTTTAATTGTTGATTCTTCAGAGAGAAAAACTGAAACTTGAATATAAATTGTTTTATTTTGTTTTTTACAAGGCTGTGCAACAATTCAAAAATCTAATTTTTTAAATTTTGTTAATTAACTTAAAATTACATTTATAGAATTATAATAAATAATATTATAAAAATAAACATAAATATTTAATAAAATTCTATTTTA
>NZ_LWMT01000037.1 GCF_001639265.1 Methanobrevibacter filiformis | reverse complement strand
AAACAGATTAAAAAAGTTTAAAACTAAAACACAAAAAATAGACCAAAAAACTAAAACAAAAACTAAAAAACATCTAAAACCATATCCAACAATCATAAACCTTTATTTTAATTATGGATAATCTCCTATAAAAATTAAATATAATAATAGTATAAAATAGTATAATAAACAATACAAATAGATATTAAATAATTTAAATAAAATAATTAAGTAGTATATTAATACTTAATTAGACACATGTTTTTGAAAAACTCAATTTTATTATGGAATTAAAAAAATGTTATTTACTAAAAGCATTTTTATGTTTTAAATGCTTAATTTATGAAGTAATTATTGATTAAACTTAGCTTATTAAGTTAAAAAATCTTTGATTTTTAAACTTTTGTTTCTGGATGAAACTAGGGAAATCATTGATTTGTCGTTTTAACAATTTGTTCTATCATTAAGTTCAATCAAATATAGGATTATTAATTAAAATATTATGACTATTCTAATGTATCCAAATCAATTTAATTAATCTGAAGCCAACTAATTAGTCAATAGCCCAACTAAATAATTTATAATTAATATAAACTTAAAAATATTTTGCCTAAAAATATTATACTTATAATATTTCCTAGGAAATTATATAGTACAATTAATAATACAATTTATATAATACAGTTACATAATCATTTGACATATAATACATTTATATTACTTAATCATCTTTCTCAAGACAGTTACCAACATCATTCTCATACAAAGGACAGATATTTGATAAAACACAGGTTAAATCATCCGATTCCAAACCAACTTCATTATTATCTATTTTATATTGAATAACATCCTGAAAAACATTTAACAAACTATTTAAATCCTTATTAAAGATCCCAAAATGATAATCATTTTGCACTACTAATTCACATGGAATATGCGCATTATTATAGTAAACGCACTTCTCACAGTTTTTTTCTTTATCCAATCTCCATTTAAACATACAATCATCCTTACCTATTATTGAGTAGATGTCTATATTTATGTGTCAATGTTATATATATACTATATGGAAAAAACATGTACACTCATGAAAAATACTAATAATAATATAAAAAACTAAGATATTATAGATTAATATAATACAAATCGAGACATGATAAATCTAATATAATTTTTTTATATAATAAATCATGATAAAAAGAAAAAATAAATGAAAAAAAGGATGAAATAGAATAAGAATAAATAAAAAAGATAGAAAAGATAAAAAAATAAGAAAAAATACATTAAAAGAAAAAATAGAAAACAACGATACCAATAATAGAAAAGAAAAAAGAAAAAATAGAAATCTAAACAAAATAATAATAACTAAGTCATAAAATAGCTATTTAAAATGATATAAAAAAAATAAAAAAATAAAAAAATAAAACCATTAATAAATAGATAAAAATGACAAGTAAGTGAAATAAAATAGCTATTCAAAAAAAATAGAAAATAAAGATAATACCAATGAATAATAATCTAAAATATTATATAATACAACTTAATAAAGATAAAAATATTATAAAATACTTAAAGAATCCGCTATAATAAATAAAAAAGATAAACTAATAAAAAACAATTCATAAATAATAGAAGAGGAAGTAATTATAATGGATTTAGTGATTAAAAATTGTAAATTAATAGGAAAAGAAAATAGTTATTACATAGGAGTTAAAGATGATAAAATAGCTCAGATATCAAAAAACCCTTTAAAAGCAGATAAAATAAAAGATGCTGAGTATAACTTAGTTATTCCAGGATTAATAGACCCACATGTTCACTTTAGAGACCCTGGACTTACAAAAAAAGAAGATTTCAAAACAGGATCGATGGCAGCAGCGAATGGCGGATTTACAACTATAATAGACATGCCAAACACAATACCTCCAACAGATACATTAAAAAATTTCAAAGAAAAAATAAAAATAGGTGAAAAAAAATCAATAATAGACTTCTCACTTCACAGTGGAATAAATAATAATACAGAGATAGAAGAAATATCTAATCTTAAGCCAGCTTCATTTAAAATATTTATGGATTTACACAAAGATAATGAATTAGATGAGCTTTTTAAAAACATTTCAGATATAAATAAAAAAATAGCTATCCCCCTCAATCAAAAACCCAAACTACAAGAAAAAAAAGACATCGAATTAAGCAAGATAGACCCTATTAAAATAACATTACACTGTGAAAACAAAGAAATCATCGCATCACAAACAAAGGAAATCAATGCAAACAATCTAAATCATACTGATTCCCCCATCTCATATACCTTTCACCGTCCCCCACAAGCAGAAATAGAATCAATAAAATATGCAATAAAATTATCTAAAAAATACAATATAGCTATACATATATGTCACTTAACTGTAAAGAAAGCATTAGATTTAGTAAATAATGCTAAAAATAAAGAAAATGTTGATATTAGCTGTGAAGCAACTCCTCATCACCTATTACTTAATAGTGATGCTTTTAATAGCTATGGCACATTAGTTAAAACAAACCCCCCACTTAGACCAAGTGTAGAAAATATAACAGTAACTAACTTAAAAAACATTGGAATGATTGGAACCGACCATGCTCCCCACACACTTAAAGAAAAAAATCAAGGACCCATGGAATCAAGTCCAGGAATTCCTAATTTAGAAACAACAGTACCACCACTTTTAACAGAAGTGAATAAAGGAAATTTAGACTTAAATGTTCTTATAAACTCAATGACAATTAATGTTTCAAAAAGATTTAATCTTAAAAATAAAGGATCTCTTAAAGTCGGATATGATGGAGACATTACAATTATAGATATGAAAAAAGAAGGAAAGATAAATATTGAGAACTTCTACACTAAATCACAATACAGTCCATTTGATGGGTTTAAATATAAAGGAATAGCTATTACAACTATATCAAATGGAAAAATTATTATGGAAGATGGAGAAGTTTATAATGATAATAAAGGGAAATATATAGTTTAGCTTAAGGATTGACTAAGATTTATAAATTTAATTAAAGGTGAAAATATGTGTGAATCAACAGTATATACAGCAGAAAATGAAATAATAATGGAAGATGTTATGGTAGTTGAAATTAATGGAAACAAAATAGAAATGGTAGATATTTTAAATAATAAAAAAATAGTTCATGGCAAATTTACTAAATTAGATCTAGAAGGACATAAATTATATGTTGAATTAGACTAATCACTAAAATTATTTTAAGACAAAAGACATGAGTATTTCTAATGTAAGATTATTAAATTTAGGTATAAATCTTATTAAAAAACCTTCAAAATGAAATATTTTAAATTAGATGGTGTGTAACAACTCCAAATTTAAAAAAAATAATATAAAACATACTTAAATTTTCTTGATCCTATTAAATTTAGTTATGATCTAATTTCTCGATTTTACATTTTACTTCAGTTATGGTGTCTTTTTTATTAATTTTAGTGTCTTTAAATGCTATTGCAAGTAAAATTACGTTATATTTCTTGTTTTTATAAAGTCTATAATATTGTTTTGTGTGTATTTGATTTAAAGCATTATCAACTAATGTATCAATTGATTTTTTCTGGTCTTGAGTGTATTTAACTTCTGTAATAACTACTTGTTTTTTATCCCTAAATACTGCATCAATTCTACCTTGATTAATTGGCACTTCACTTCTAATTTTAAAGCCCATATTTTTTAGTAATAGTAAAAATATTGTTTGTTTAACTTTCCATCTATCATTCCTTGTTGTTATATTAAGATAGTACGGAATTTCACCAAGTTGAATTTCTAAATAATTAGTTAAACTTTCACAATCCCCATTTTTAATATCTTCCCATAATTCATCTTGAAAGTCTAGAATATCCTCTTCAACTTCACTTAAATAGAAATTTATCAAATTATCCTTGTATGCTTGTTTAACTTCAAAATTAGGTATCTTAAGCGAATATTCAATTTCACCATTAACATTGACATATTCTTTATCAATTGTTAAATAACCTCCTTGGAAAAGCAAAGACAAATCAACAATGTTTTTTGGGTCAATTTCGTTTAAGTCATTTTCATTTATAACCATATTCTCAAAATTAATAGTCTCTTCCCTATTTTTTAATATATCAACTAAAAAGTGAGGTGTTCCTGTTGCAAACCAATATTGAGAAAATTTTCCTTTTTTCAGAGCAGATAAAGTAGAAAAGGGATTAAAAACTCTTTTTTCACCATCAAAACTATAACCATCATACCAATAATCAATATTAGATAAAGCATCATCATAACTAATATTATTTTTATCAGCAAAAGAGTTAATATGATCTAAACAATATTTTGTTAACTCCTCATGCGTTATACCACAGATAGTAGAATAATTATTAGATAATGTAATGTCAGTTGGATTATTCAACTTAGAGAATATAGAAGTGTGGGCAAATTTACTAATACCTGTTATAAAGACAAAATTAAGATACTCATCTTTATTTTTTAAAGCTCTGTAAAAACTTTCAATGACTTCCCGATTAGCATCAGCTAACTCTTCATTATTTATATTATCAAGAATTGGAGCATCATACTCATCAATGAGAACAACAACTTCCTTACCTGTACTAATATACAATTTCATTATTAAATTTGAAAACTTTTTCCTTACAGAAACTTTCTCATTAAGTGATATATTATATGATTTTGCAATGGTTTCAATAGTGTTTTCTAAATCTAATTTTAATTCTTCAGTTGAACTATTTTCTAAATCACTCATATCTAAATGTATTACATTGTATTGGTTATTCCAATCCCACTTATCATAGACATAAAGTCCCTTAAAAAGCTCTTTATCTCCTAAAAAAAGACTTTTTAAAGTACTAACAAGTAATGACTTACCAAATCTTCGAGGTCTTGATAAAAAAACTATTTTCTCATTATGTAGCAAATTATAGATTTCTTTTGTTTTATCTACATAAAGAAAATCATTTTTTCTTAAAAATTTAAAGGTTTGTGTACCTAAACAAATCTTTTTAAAGTGTTCATATTTCAAAGAATTTCTATTAATCCCTTCTTTCATGATTAAACCTCCTTTTCTTAAATTTGTTGAAAAATCTTACTTTAATTAGACTATTTATTTCTTGTTCAAATGATGATTAATATTAGCATTTAAGGTTTTACAGAAGAAATAGGTAGAATATTAATAATATATTATATGTTTTTAATAATATATAAATTTATTTGTGATTTAATTCTTTTAAAACCATACAAATAGCTATAACTACATATAATGTAATTATAATAGAAAAAATAGATATAATAACAGTATAAATTGAAAACTATGATTAATTTATTATGTATTCAATCACAAATTTCCACCAATATAGTTTTTAAAATCGTGCCATTACTATAAATACGTCTTAAAATCAGTGTCTTAAATAGTTATTTAATTTTTCAAGACCAATAGTAAAAAAATTTAAAACGCTTTAAATTAATCAATTTTCTATTTTAATTGCTTTAATTGTTTATTTTTGACAAGTGAAGACAGTTGAGTGATTGCTACCTTATTTAATTCTATGATTCTTGTCTCTTGTGAGAGTTCTTGATGAATTAATAGTGCATTTATACTTTCCATATTTGAAAGTACCACCAATTGTTCTAATGTTCCATAATCACGAATGTTACCTTTCTTATTTGGGTTTTCATCTCTCCACTCTGCTGCAGTTTTTCCAAAAATGGCAACATTTAATAAATCCGCTTCGTTAGCATAGACAAATTTAGATTGTTTTGATGTAACTAATTTAGGAATGAGTACCTCCTTAATTGCATCAGTATGAATAGTATAATTAATTTTTGATAAGGTTCTTTGAAGATTCCATTCTTTTGAATTTAATTCATTATTTTTAAGTCTTTGAAACTCTTTAGCAACATATAATTCAAATTCCACAGAAATCCAATTTGCAAATTTAAATGCAATGTCTTTATGAGCATAAGTGCCACCATAGCGTCCTGATTTGGAAATTAATCCAATAGCATCAGTTTTTTCTATCCATTTTTTAGGAGATAATGTAAATGAATTTAAACCTGCTTGGTTTCTAAACCTGTCGAATTCGACAGGTTTAAAATTTGAATTATATAAACTTTCCCAAATGCCTAAAAATTCTAATGTATTTCTGTTTCTTAACCAATTTCTAATTACCTCAAAAGGTTCATCAGATTTATATTTTGCAATATCTGTAATAGATAAATAATCATTTTCTCCTTTTGTAATTAATGTAATTTCTGTATCTTTAACATTTATACTTTCCTTTGGCATATTCTCACTTAATAATTAAATTTTAATAGATAGTTATAAATCATTTATACTACTTAATTTATTTAAAATTGCTAATAAACTATTTCTTAGAGCATCTGAAAAGTAATATTTTTAAAACTTTATGGTAGAACTTATTTTTTCTAAGCATTGTGTGTGATTTGTTCATATATGATATTATAAGGCTGTGCAACAATTCAAAAATCTAATTTTTTAAATTTTGTTAATTAACTTAAAATTACATTTATAGAATTATAATAAATAATATTATAAAAATAAACATAAATATTTAATAAAATTCTATTTTAATTAATATTAACAACTATTTACTAAAAATAGTTATTTTTAAACATTTAATTTTTATTATCCTTTAAACTATTTTTAATTCAATTTAACTAATTAATATGAGTTATTTATTAATTATAACTATTTTAAACATTTATTTTTTATAAAAAATATGTATTAATGACTTACAAATATTTTAATTTATTTTAATTAGATATCTATTTTTACAAAAAATAATCGTTGCACAGCCTATTATGTCAAAAATAAATATATGAATGATTGTAGAGTTATTATAAATAGATTCATAAAAGTATAATAAAGTATTCAAGAATTTTAAATGCCTACATGAAATTTAAACAAAAATGTATCTGTATTTTTAGAAAAAATAGATAATTACACATTAAAACATGCAAAAAACGATGAATGACCTTCATTTTTTCATGTAAATTCAGCACCCTAATTTTTAAGATAGTGAAAATGATAACTGTATAAATATTGTATACAATAATATTGTTAAGAATAAATAAATTTTAACTTAGTGTTTGTTTTATATAACGAAGATTTTGTATAGTTCATTTTCCAGTATTGTCCTAAACTACACAAAAATACCTATAAATTAATTTAACAGCTCTTTTATCCTCAAAATATAAGAACTTAGTTGTTTTTAGAAATTGATAATGGTTTTTTTCTTTTAGCTATCTTATTTTTAGCTATTTTATTATTTTTACCAATTACTTTTATTTCATGGCATTTATTGTTCTTAAAAGTGTTTAAGGTTATTGTATTTTTGTTTCCTTTTACATCTACTCCGTGATATTTGTTTTTATTTGCTATATTCTGTTTTATTTCATTGTAATCTCCTCTGATTACAATTCCATGGATTTTGAAATAATGTTATTGGATTTTATCTTATTTTTTGAACCTTTGATATGTATACCATAAATTGTATTAAATATTTCATTTGAAATTATTCACATCTACATCAATCTTATTACCATCAGAAACATAAGTTTTACTACCTAAATGAACAATGTCTCCTGAATTAAAAGAACTTTCAACACTAGTAAAAGAATTACCTGAAACCGTAACATCAGCACCACTAACAGACGAAACCACTACAAAAAGAATCAATGTCAGTAAAAACAAAAATAATATGTACCTATTGCTTTTAACCCCATTTTTAAGACCCAAAAACATAAACATTTCTCCATAACAACCCATGATTATAAAATATACTCCTTTATAAACATTATTGAACAGAAAAATTTAATTAATAATATAATAACTATTAAGAAATATCAAAAGAATAATATTTAAAGTTTATGATCGTTATACAAAACTAATATCAATAATAAGAAATAATAAGGCATAAATATGAAAATATACAGAATATAAAGTAAATATTATGAAAAAATAAGAAAAATAAGGCTAAATAAAAAATAAATAATAAAATACAACATGATCAATATAATTCATAGTTTGTTCAATTATAGATTAAGATCATTAAGCTACCACAATTAAAGCAGTTGTTTTATCTCTAAGAAATTTTTTATTGAAATATATTGTTTCTAAAAATAAATAAATATTTATATAGTATTGACTATAAAAATAAATAAAAGGATATAGAGAATATTTTATTAAATAACTAATATTATTGTCGTGGTAAAAAATGGAAAATGATAAGGTATTAAATTATGTTAATGAATTGTTGTTTCAAGGTATGGATGTATTGGAAGACAATTTGAAAATAAATGGTTATAATATTGAGTATAGAAAAATATATTTTAAAATTAAAAAACATGTTAACATGTTCTTAGAAGGTTATGTTGAAAACAGATTCATTACTTTAGCAGGTTTAAGAGGAGTTGGAAAAACAACATCCCTATTTCAAATATATGATTATTTAATAAATGAAGAAAACATCTCTAAAAATAGAGTACTCTATATTCCTGCTGATGAATTAGATTACTTAGGAACTGATTTATATGAAGTAATAAATGTTTTTATTAAGGATATTCATAATTCTAGAATCACAAACTTAAAAGAGGAACTATTTATATTAATTGATGAAGCACAATATGATAAGAAATGGTCAAGAACAGGAAAGATAATCTATGATAAAACAAAAAAAATCTTCATAATTTTCACTGGATCCTCTGCATTAGACTTTGAAATGAATGTTGATGCAGTAAGAAGAATAAAAAAAGAACTTGTTTTTCCAATGAACTTTAATGAGTATAATCTATTGAAAAATAAAATTTCCCCACCAAAAAATTATGAAAACATAATAACCCAACTGATATTCACAGGAAATGTAGATAATGCTATTAAAAAAGAGAGTGAAATGAATCTAAACCTGTTAAACACTAATAAACCTATTGTGAAAGAATGGGAGAAATTTTTAATCTATAGAGACTTCCCTTATGGATTATATATGAAAAAAGAGGATGTGTTTATAAGAACTTTTGCTATGATTAATAGAATAATAGAAAAAGATGTTTTCACATTAAAATCTTTTAACACAAATACAATATCCACTATCAATCAAATAATTACATACATTGGATTGCAAGATCCTGGAGGAACTTCTGATAAAAAATTAGCAACAATCTTATCTAAGTCTGCAAAATCAATTAGAGAAATTTTGGATGTTTTAGAAAAAACTCAATTAATATTTAGTATAAAACCCTATGGAAGTGGTGGAAAACAAATAAGAAAGCCATGGAAATATTATTTTTTATCTCAATCAATAAATGCATCTATAAGATACAAATTTGGAAAGTTTAATATTTATGATAGAAAAATTTTAGGTCTTTTAGCTGAAAACTTCATTGCATCTTATTTATTTAAACTAAGGGAAAACCTAAATCAATATTTAAATATATATTATGATCCCTCAATTAATGGTGTAGATTTTTTAATAGATATTGGTGATAAAATTATTCCAATAGAAGTAGGTCTGGGAAAAAAAGATAAAAAACAAATCACAAAAGCAATAGTAAAATATAAATCAGAATATGGAATAATAATATCAAATACAACAGAAAAAATAAGAAAAGAAGATAATATTATTTATATTCCATTAATAGCTATTTCATAAAATGAAAAGTAAAATATTTAAAAGCATTAATTAACAAAATCAATTTTAGTAACCATTTATAAATTCCAAAGAATATAACTAAGGTAATTTATGGTAATTTATATATGTTAAAAGTATCTTTCCGTTTGAAATGCTTATTTCATTAAATAACTTTTTTGATTAAACATGTATTTCTGAAGGAAATTTAGAAAAACCTTCGATTATATTAATATTAAAAATATAGGAGGATTGAATAATAATGGTAACTATGACTGATGATATTAAAATCAGCCCGACTTATTAAAAATTATTAGTGAAATAGCTAAAAAAGAAAATAAAACAGAAAAATAAACTTTTATTAATGATATGGATATAAAAAGGAATAGAATCTAAAAAGAAGAATAAAATACCAGAATATTTAATAGATAATAAAGATACTTATAATCCCAACCCTGAAAGACTTCTAAAAATGGCAGGTATAGGAAAAACTGATAAACCTTTTAATGCTGTAAAACTCATAAGGGAGATGAAAAGTGACTACTTATGATATTTCTTGATGCAAATTATTTAGTTTCTTATTATTTTACTCCTAATATTTTTTACATTTATTTTCAGATGTTAAAATTATTGGAAAAAAATCAAAATCAATGTATTCTAACAACATGGTCTTTATTATCAAAATCATCATCAAAAGAAGCTATTTCATGAATATTTAATTTTTTCATAATTGTTAGGGCAGAGCTATCAGCTAAAGATAAAGTTCCATCATATTTTAAAAGTTCTAACATACTTTCATCTAACAATTTATCATCTTTATAAATAATATAGTTGTCTTTAATATAATTATAAATCTTTAATGCTGATTTTCCTCCATGTAATGCCCCAACTAAAGTTACAATCTCTGAAATTATAAGTTCTGAGGTTATTCTTTTTTCTTTTTTAATTTTTGGAAGTATTTCAACTGCTCTTTCATGCCATTGATCTATATCTGATGCAATAGCTATTATGAATGTTGCATCGACAAATATCATTTAAACATCTCTTTGTTAATCTTTTTCCCTTTGTTGTGCATTTTTTTTAATTTAACGCTATCATATTTAAAATTCGCGGATAAAGATCCGATTATGTCTTCATCAGTTACTTTTTTCCTTATGTTAATTTTTAATCCATCATCACTGTCTATCCATTCAATTATGTCTTCTCCCTTAATGTTATATTTTTTTCTAATTTCAGAAGGAACCACAGTTTGAAATGATTTTGAAATCTTAGTTGTTGGAAACATATTTTTCACCAAATATATTATATTTCATAAAATATTTATATATTTCTACTGTATTTTAAAACTCATAAAATATTTATATATTTCTACTGTATTTTAAAACTCATAAAATATTTATATATTTCTACTGTATTTTAAAACTCATAAAATATTTATATATTTCTATTGTATTTTAAAATTTATAAACTGTTTACACATTTCTGTTGTATTTTAAATTTTATAAAGTATTTTTCACTTTATTAAAATATTTAACAATGATTTCTATTAATCATACCAATTATGATGTTGTTATAATAAAAAGCGAAAAATACACAGAAAAAGAGAGCTACAAACATTACAAAAAGAATCAATGTTGCTAAGGGTAATATTTTGGACCTATAACTAAATTGTTCTTATTAAAACAATTTAAAATTAAAATAAATTATAAATTAATTAAATTAAAAAAGGATTATATTCAATTAAAAAGAAAGAAATTGGAAAAAATAAAAATAAAATAAAAAATAAATGTTATTAAACATTTTTAAAATAAATTATGTTGTTTCTTAGTTCGTTTCTGGATCACCAGCAAATTCAGAACTTGAATCTCCACCATTATCTGGTGTTACAGGTGTGATAACATCAGTAGATCCTGAGTCACTATCAGAACTTCCTCCTGTGTTTGAGCTTCCTCCACCAGTATTACTTGCTGGAGGTTTATAATTTGAGCTGCTTCCACCATTGTTGTTTGAATTATAGTTACCTCCATCAGTAGATAGCTGGTTTTGCTGATTTATATTATTTGTTGTTGTAGTGTTTTCAGGGAGATAATAGCTAGTATTAGTAGTATTATTAGAATTATTTACTGAAGCATTAATAGTAGAATTATTAGACAAATTAGCAGTATTGTTTTGATTCATTTGTTCATTGTATAATTTACTATTTTCGTACAAACCATAAGACAATAAGATAATGGCTAAAATAATAACAGCGAAAAATAATGCCTTCTTAGAATTCTTCATTAAATCACTCCTTCTATTTGCACATGATAATATTACACCATTTATGTGCATTATTATTTATTATATAATCCTTATTTTACAGGAGATTAATTTATTATTTTTATATTTTTTATTTCTAAAATGTAAAATTTAATTTTGTATTTAAAAAAACATTTTATCATAAATGAAATGCTTATTTTTTAAAATAGCTTTGATCAAACTTAATTTATTAAGTTAGAAAATCTTTGATTTCTCATTTTTTCTGGTTTTTCTTCTTTTCAAAAAGTTTGTTTAAAAGTTTGTTGGTATGAATAAAATTTTGTAAAAAACCATAGATTTTTTATAATATATATTTATGTGTATTCTTTATATTTAAAATATTTGATAATAAAATAAGCAAAAGAAAATTTAAATACAAATATTTGAGATATTTAGCTATTTTGAAAATATAAATAAAAGTAAGAAAAATAAAAAAGAAAAATAATAAATCGCTACATAAAGATATAGCTATTATTATTTAAAGATTAATGCATCTTTAGGACATGCATCTACACATTGTTCACATAAAGTACAGAAACCAGTTAAAGGTAAATTACCTTCTTCTTGGAGTTGTAACATGTTGTATGGACAAGTGTCTATACAGTCACCACATTTGTTACATTTAGATGGGCTGAACTGAAGTCTGTCACGTACTACAAGTTTGCCATCAACCATTTTTTCAATGGAAGTGACTTCGAGAGCATCATTTGGACATATTGCAGCACAAGCTCCACATCTAACACACATGTTAAATGATGGTTCACTATCAGTTTTTACACCAGCAGGTGCTTCAAGACCTGTTTTAGTAACTACCCTAATAGCTCCAGATGGGCAAATATTAGCACATGCTCCTACAAAATCACATTTTTCAGGAACATTAACTACGCCTTCATCACCAGCAGGTTTAGCATCACCTAAAGTAATATCTAATTTAATTGCATCTACAGGACATATACTTTCACATAATCCACATGCAGGACAGTTATGTGGAAGATCTACTGATAAATTAAGCCCTTTTGCTTCAATGAAGTCTCCAGGACATGCATCTACACAGCTATTACATCCAATACATGCATCAGCTTCAAGTGTGAATTCATTAACAACTTTTGAACGTTTATTTGGTCTTTTACCAGATATGAAAACTGCATCCCATGGACAAGTTTGTGAACAGACACCACATTTAATACAGACAGACTCATCGATGTCGATTTCTCCACCGATTTTATCAAGAGTAATTGCATTAACTGGGCATTCTTCTACACATCTACTACAACCTACACAATCTTCAATGTATATAGGACCTTCAATGGTTAAATCACGGACTTTAGGTTCCTTAATTCCAGGAATACCTATTACTTCAACAGGACAAATGTTTACACATTTTTGACACATTACACAGTATCCTTGTAGAGGTAATTTTTCAGTCTCAACAATTTGAAGAGTTTTTTGTGGGCAAATGTCTACGCAGTCCCCACATTGATCACATTTAGCAGGGTTGAAAACAATCCTAAGTTGTGGTTCACCATCTTCATCTATAACTAACTCATCAGCAGATAATGCATCGTTAGGACAAATTTCGATACATTTTGGTTCACCATTACAGACATCACAATTTATGATGCTTTGATCTTTTAAAAGAATAGCTGTAGATGGACAAGTACCTTCACAAGCCCCACACTTGATGCAGTCTTCTTGATTGACTACTATCATTTTTACACTCCAGTTAGAGTTTGTTTATTAATTGGCCTTCGCTATCATATACTTCGATGGTAGCTAATCTCATTTGAGTATCCATTGTGTGTGTTGCACAGGATAAACAAGGGTCGTATGCTCTGATAACCATTTCCATTAAGTTGAATATTTTATCATCTACTTCGACACCTGGCTTAATGTAATCTTTAGCTACCTTTTGAATACCCATTTCCATAGCAGGGTTGTTTTGTATTGTTGCAACAACGATGTTGACATTGGTCATTAAACCATCATCATCAGTTTTGTAATGGTGTATTAAAGTACCACGAGGTGCTTCTACAATACCTGCACCTTCACCAGCTACTCTTTCAATTGAATCAGGGAATTTTTTACCAGATAAATCTCCTTCTAAGTGTCCAACTGCAGATTCTGCAGAAGCGAGAAGTTCGATAAGTCTAGCCCAGTGAGTGAGTAATGGTGCTTGTGCATAGCCAAATGCATCACGGAATTCTTTTAGTCTGTCTTGAGCAAGAGGTGCTACATCAGGCATTTTATCACAGACATTGATTCTTGATAAAGGAGCTACACGGTAGATACCTTCAGGATAGCCTAATTCTTTAATGTAAGGGAATTTTAACCAGGAGTATGGTTTAACATGCTCTGCTACAATGTCTAAGTATTCGAGGTTGTTGTATTCATATTCGATTTTAGAACCATCTTTACTTTTAATTCTTACATCACCGTTGTAAACATCCCAAACACCATCTTTAGTTAAACCACAATGTCTTGTGTCACCGAAGTTACCAAGAGTAGATGCTAATTCAATTTTATCTTGGAATATAGGAATAGCTAAGTCTAAAGTTGCTTGTGCTAATTCTACATTTTGTTTTGCTTTACCAAGTAAATCTTTTTGAGTTTCAGCATCTAATTCTGTTGAAATACCACCTGGAGTTGAAGAAGTAGGGTGAATTGGTCTTCCACCAACAGCTTTAACGATATCCAAACCGTTTTTCCTCATTTGAATAGCTTGTAATGCAACTTCCGGCATATCTTTAATAATTTGGAAAACATTTCTGGTTTTTCTGGTTGCATCAGGGATAACAAAATCAGGTGCTGCTAAGAAATAGAAATGAAGCGCGTGAGAGTGCATGTATGAACCCCAGTTCATAAGTTCTCTCATCTTATAAGCATCAGGTAAGATTTCATCATCTTTAAACCCATAACATTGATCTGCAGCTTTAGCAGCAGCTAAGTGGTGTTGTACATCACAAATACCACAAATTCTTGGAACAATCCTTGGAGCTTCTTCCACAGGACGTCCTTGCATAAATTTCTCGAATCCTCTAAATTCCATAACATGTAACTTAGTATCTTGAACATTTCCTGCTTCATCTAAATTCACAGTAATTTTTGCATGTCCTTCAATACGAGTTACTGGTTCCATAGTAAGTTTTACCATAATTATTTACCCCCTTTCTGCATTTTAGCTGGTATTAAAGCAGATGGTAATGTGTAAGTATAGAAAGTTCCTATAATATCATCTAATTGATCTGCTACTAACTCTGGATCAATAGTTTTATCTTCACCTACTTTATAATCAGAAGCAATCGCAGCAATCATTTTAGCACCTGCATCAGATACTTTAGAAGTAGGTCCATAGCAACCTCTACATTGTACAGCAATACTTGGACACTCTGCACCACATAAAGAAATAGTTGCTGGTCCTAAACAGACTAAACCTTGAGAGATTAAACAAAGATCTTCTTCAGGTTTTCCAACTTCAAATTGTCTTTTAATGAAATCCATAGACAATCCTTCAGGTGGTTTTTCTCTTGGACATACATCACAAAGGTTAGTTGTTGGTAATTCAACAGGTTCTCCTTTAAGTAAAGCAACTACAGCTTGAGCTACAACATCAGATCTTGGTGGACAACCTGGAACATTTAAGTCCACATCAATTGCCTCGCCGAGTGGTCTTACTCTGCTTTCTAAGTGAGGTACTTCTTCGTTAGGTATAACACCTTCAGGATTTACAGTACTTGGAGAATTTACGTATGCTTCTTCTTCCAATTCATCAACAGTATGTAAATTACCAAGTCCTGGAACTCCACCATAACAAGCACAAGTACCATAATTAATAACGAACTTAGCTTTTTCTCTTAACATTTCAGCTAATTCTCTGTTTTCTTCGTTTCTAATTCCACCTTCTACAATAAGTACATCAAGTTCAGGTACTTCATCATATTTAGTATCCATTAAAACTGGAGAGAATTCAAATTCTGCTAATTCTAAAACATCTAATAGTGATTCGTGAAAATCAGCAATTGATAAGTGGCAACCAGAACATCCGCCTAACCACATGGTCCCTATTTTAGCTTTATCTGCCATATTATTTTCCTCCTAATTAAGCCTCAGCATCTAATTGTTCTTTCAAAGGAGATTTTCCTAAGTCCTTAATTCTACCAACCATCATTTTAACGGTTGCAGAGAACTTTTCACCTTCAGATGCGGAAATCCAATCGTGGTGTATTCTTTCTCTTCCAATTCCAAGATCATCAGCCAATTTATAAATTAATCTCATTCTACGATCTAATTTATAGTTTCCTGCATCATAATGGCAGTCACCGTGGTGACATCCAGTTACAAGAACTCCATCAGCGCCTTCTCTAAATGCTTTTAAAACAAATTGAGGTTCAATTCTTCCTGAACACATTACCCTAATAACTCTTATATTAGTTGGGTATTGCATCCTTGCGGTACCTGCGGTGTCTGCTCCACCGTAGGAACACCAGTTGCAACAAAACATTACAATTTTTACATCATCGTCAGCCATAGAGTTTTTCCTCCTCTATTTAAGATTTTTAACTAAATATTTTTAATCAAATAAACTAAATTTATAAATCAAACTTAATTAACTAAATAATACTTCATTATAAATGAAATATTTAATAAATTAAATTAGTAAATAAATTTTTGATTCATTTTATTTAAAAATTTCATGTACTTCAATGCATTACAAGCTAACATTAAACGTACTAATACTATTTTAGAATAGCTATTAATATAAAGGTTACTTAGAAAATCAAGTAGAAAAGTATAAATAAGATATTAAATAAATCGAAAAAATTAATAACAATAATTGAATAAAGGTTAAAAATAGATTAAAAATCAGAAATATGGTGTTAAATAAGTGTTTTATGAAAAGAAATGTTAAAATATTTAATAAACGAAGAATAAAAGTATTAAAGCATGACTAATATAAATATTAATTAAAAATTTAATAAATAAATTATAATCATAGATGAAAAATGAATAAATAAAAAATAATACAAAGTTTAAGTAAAATTAACTTAAAATAACTTAAAATAACTTAAACTAAAATACATAATGTGTTTTTATTATAATTTAGATTTTATATTTTAAAATAGCTATTCCTTTTTTGTTAGTTTTAGCTTTTCCAACATATTCACCTTTAACATAAAATTTAATATGTTTATTTACTAATGGAACTCCATTACTACTAGTTAACCTGCTTTTTAATTTAACAATACTTCCCTTTTTAGCTTTGATTGGATATATTTTAATAGCTGTTTTACTCTTTGCTTTAACTGAATAAGTTTTATTTAACTTGTGATATTGTGAATCTCCAGCATATTTAATTGTTAGTCTGTTTTTACTCTTTTTAAGTAGAGTTTTAATTTTAAATTGTCCTTTACTGTTTGTAGTATATTCACCTAATTTTTTACCATTTAAATAGGCAGTAAATACTTTTTTACTCAAATATTTACCTTTTGTATTCTGTGCTTTCACTGAAACTGTTGTTTTACTACCAATATAATATTTTGATATAATAACGCTTAATTTAATTTTTGTTTTTGTTTTTGATACTTTTTTCACTGTTAAATGTTTTATAGGTGTTGTTGAGTTTACTATAGGTTGTTTATTAGGTTTTACTATAGATTCTTCTTCTAATTCTTGATTTTCTACTTGAGGTTTACTAATATTCTGATCTTCCACCTGTGGTTTAGTAGAATTTTGGTTTCCTACTTGAGGTTTACTAATATTCTGATTTTCCACCTGAGGTTTAGTAGAATTTTGGTTTCCTACTTGAGTTTTATTAATATTCTCCCCTAATATTTGAGAGTCAATAGAACTATTATCCTTTACTTGAGGAGTAGTAGAATCGTTACCTTTTACTAGAGGAGCAGTAATATTCTGATCATTTAGTGGAGGAGCAGTATAATTAGTATCTACCGTAATACTATCAGTAGAATTCTGATTTACTTCAGTAACCGTAATTTTGGCTTCGGTTGAATTAGAATTTCCATAGCTACCCTCAAAACTTATAAATGAAGTGAAATAAGTCAGATAATCTACACTTAACGGAACATAGTAATAAATAGCTGTTCCATTATTGTTTGTAGTGTTGCTTCCAATGTATTGTTCATTTACATAGAACTTAATGGTTTTATTTACAATAGACTGGTTTTTATCATTCTTTAATATAGTATATAAAATAACAGTTTGATTAACAGTAGCTGTAAGATTAAATGCAGTTATTATAGTTGATATTTTATTAACTGTAACGTTCTTAATTGTTGAATTGGACATTCCATAGAATCCTTCTGAATCTATGAATGATGTATGATATATGAAACTGTTAGTACTGTTTGGAGTGTAATAATAAACAGCTATCCCACTATCATCAGTAACATTACTTCCAATATACTCTCCGTTCACATAAAAACCAATAAACTTATTAACAATAAACTCATTATTACTATTTATTAAGATAGCGCTTAAATCAATTGATTGATTAAATGTTGCAGTAACATTAAACACACTTAACATACTTTGTACTTGGTTAACCACAAAAATACCATCTGTTGAATTAACTGACTCATAATTTCCTTCAGAATCTACAAACACTACATAATATGTAAAATTACCAATATTAGTTGGAGCATAATAATAAACACTTGTTCCATCACCATCAGTAACATTACTTCCAATATATTCTCCATTCACATAAAAATCAACAAACTTATTTACAATAGACTCATTATTACTGTCCACCAATGTTGTAGTTAAAGCAACTGGCTGATCAAATGTAGATGAGGTATTATTTATCATTAACACAGTTTGTGCTAAGTTAACTACAACTGTTATATTTTCTGATTCAGAAGGTCCATAATTTCCTTCAGAATCTATAAATGCCCCATAATATGTAAAATTACTAGCATTACTTGGAACATAATAATAAACAGCTATCCCACTATCATCAGTAACATTACTCCCAATATACTCTCCGTTCACATAAAAACCAACAGACTTATTAACAATTGAATTATCAGCACTATCTGTTAATATAGTACTTAGAGCAACTGACTGATTAAATATTGCAGTAACATTCAACACATCCAACATACTTTGTGCTTGATTAACCACAACAGTAGCATCTGTTGAATTAACTGACCCATAATTTCCTTCAGAATCTACAAACACTGCATAATAGGTAAAATTACTAGCATTACTTGGAACATAATAATAAACAGCTATCCCACTATCATCAGTAACATTACTCCCAATATACTCCCCATTCACATAAAAACCAACAAACTTATTAACAATTGAATTATCAGCACTATCTGTTAATATAGTACTTAGAGCAACTGACTGATTAAATATTGCAGTAACATTCAACACATCCAACATACTTTGTGCTTGATTAACCACAACAGTAGCATCTGTTGAATTAACTGACCCATAATTTCCTTCAGAATCTACAAACACTGCATAATAGGTAAAATTACTAGCATTACTTGGAACATAATAATAAACAGCTATCCCACTATCATCAGTAACATTACTCCCAATATACTCCCCATTCACATAAAAACCAACAAACTTATTAACAATAGACTCATTATTAATGTCTTTCAATGTTGTACTTAATGTTGCAGATTGATCGAATGTCGCTATAGTATTGTTTACCACTAATATTGTTTGTGCTTGATTAACTGTGATTGTTATGTTTGTTGAATTAGAAGATTCATAATTTCCTTCAGAATCGACAAATACTACATAATAGGTAAAATTACTAGCATTATTTGGAGTATAATAATAAACAGCTATTCCACTATCATCAGTAATATTACTCCCAATATACTCCCCATTCACATAAAAACCAACAGACTTATTAACAATTGAATTATCACCACTATCTGTTAATGTAATACCTAGAGCAACTGACTGATTAAATATTGCAGTGACATTCAAGACATTTAATATACTTTGTGCTTGATTAACCACAACAGTAGCATCTGTTGAATTAAGTGACTCATAATTTCCTTCAGAATCTACAAATGCTGTGTGATATGTAAAATTATTAGCATTACTTGGAGTATAATAATAAACAGCTATTCCACTATCATCAGTAACATTACTCCCAATATATCCTCCATTCACATAAAAATCAACAGACTTATTAACAATTGAGATGTTATTATCATCTTTCAATGTTGTACTTAATGCTGCAGATTGATTGAATGTCGCCATAGTGTTGTTTACCACCAATATTATTTGTGCTTGATTAACCACAACAATACCCTCTGTTGAATTAACTGACTCATAATTTCCTTCAGAATCTATGAATATTGAATAATAGGTAAAATTACTAGCATTATTTGGAATATAATAGTAAACAGCTATTCCACTATCATCCGTAACATTACTCCCAATATACTCCCCATCCACATAAAAACCAACAGACTTATTAACAATAGACTCATTATTAATGTCTTTCAATGTTGTACTTAATGTTGCAGATTGATTGAATGTCGCTATGGTGTTGTTCACCACCAATATTGTTTGTGCTTGATTAACTGTGATTGTTATGTTTGTTGAATTAGAAGATTCATAATTTCCTTCAGAATCGACAAATACTACATAATAGGTAAAATTACTAGCATTACTTGGAACATAATAATAAACAGCTATCCCACTATCATCCGTAACATTACTCCCAATATACTCCCCATCCACATAAAAACCAACAGACTTATTAACAATAGACTCATTATTAATGTCTTTCAATGTTGTACTTAATGTTGCAGATTGATTGAATGTCGCTATGGTGTTGTTCACCACCAATATTGTTTGTGCTTGATTAACTGTGATTGTTATGTTTGTTGAATTAGAAGATTCATAATTTCCTTCAGAATCGACAAATACTACATAATAGGTAAAATTACTAGCATTGTCTGGAGTATAATAATAAACAGCTATTCCACTATCATCCGTAATATTACTCCCAATATACTCCCCATCCACATAAAAACCAACAGACTTATTAACAATTGAGTCATTAGCACTCTCTGTTAGTATAGTACTTAGAGCAACTGACTGATTAAATGTTGCAGTAACATTAAACACATTTAACATACTTTGTGCTTGATTAACCACAACACTACTCTCTGTTGAATTAACTGACTCATAATTTCCTTCAGAATCTACAAATGTTCCATAGTATGTGAAATTGCCAGTATTGTTTAGAGCATAATAGTAAACAGCTATTCCACTATCATCCGTAACATTACTTCCAATATACTCCCCATCCACATAAAAACCAACAGACTTATTAACAATCGAATTATTACTACTATCTGTTAATGTAGCATTTAGAGCAACTGACTGATTAAATGTTACTGCAATATTAGAAACTGTTAATGCACTTGTTTGAGGTGAAAAGGTTAGTTTTGTTGTGCTGTTAGAGTTAGTGTATAATCCAGTTCCTTCAAATACTGCAAATATTGTGCAATTACCAGTGCCATTTATAATGTATTCTAAATTTGCAATACCTTCTCCATTGGTAATATTACTACCCATATAAACTAGGTCATTACTTTTATTAATGTAGAATTTAATAGTTTTACTTGGTACTGGTTGATATGATTGGTTTGTTAGGTTTGCAACGATAAGTATTTTATCACCATATGTTCCATTTTGAGAGTTCACTTTAGTTATTGTGATCATTTGCCCTGCAAATAAGCTTAATGATTGTGTTACACCATCAACTATAAGTTTAAATGTCACATTTTTATTGGCAATACCTACACCATCAAAATCAAAATCAACTGTATTGTTGAATCTAGCATCCCATGTACCATTGGCTTTAGTGTCATTACCATCAAAAGTAAGGTTCATAGCAATAGTTGCAGTAGTTGTGTTAATGTATACTCTACCTCCAAAGTATGGAATCAAATTAACATCATGTTCTTCATTAGTATTGAGGTAGAATAGATAATCAAATGTTCCAGTTCCAGTTTCTAAATCAATTGTTAAATTTTCCATTGTTAGGACATGATAATTATTTAGGATTGTACCATCGACAGTTGGACTGTTGTTTCCCCACCAATTGTAATCAGCATCAACAGTTCCACTAGCAACATATAATTGAGTACTTGGATTGTTATATAAACGATTGTGATTTAAAACTCCACTGCCACTTATATATAATGCCCCTCCTCGACTAGTTGCAGTACCACTAGGTGCGCTAGATGTGAGGATGTTGTTTACAAATGTAGATGTATTTATATTAAAATTATTTCCTCCACTGTAAACTGCACCTCCAAAACTGTTAGCAGCACGACTAGTATTTGCTGTATAACTATAGACAGTGTTATTTGAAAAACTGGAATTAACTAGATTGAAATTATTATTAGTAGTATAGATAGCAGCACCATAACTATAAGCATTCCCACTACCACTTTGAGTGTAAGCATAACCTCTTGTGAATGTAGAATCATTTATATTAAGATTAATACCAGTGTTATATATAGCTCCGCCATAACTATAAGCCGTATCCACTCTACTAGACTTATGTGTAAATACACCATATCCCATACTATTTGTAAATCGAGAATTGACTATAGTAAGGTTATCAACATTATTGTAGATAGCTCCACCATAAGTGTAAACATAACGTGCCATAACATCAGTACTTGTAGCAGTACTGTTTGCAATATTAGTTGTAAAATCAGAATTACTTATATTAAAATTAGCACCCTGATTATATATTACTCCACCATAACTATAAGCAGAAGCAGTAACAACTGGGCTCTTAGCACTATTATTTGTAAATTTAGAGTTGTTTACATTTAAATTGATTCCAGTATTATAAACAGCACCACCATAACTGTAACTATCAAAAGTATTACCACTACTCAAAGCAATATTAGAGGTGAATATTGAGTTGTTTATACTGAGATTAGCACCAGTATTATAGATAGCTCCACCATAAGTATAAACTAAATACTCATATGCCGAATTCAGAGTTATATTTGCTGAATTATTTGTAAAGTTACAATTACTTATGTTTAAGTTATTAGCTGTATTGTAAATAGCTCCACCATAACTTTCAACATTTGTATACTTAACACCACTTCTTGCACTGTTATTTGTAAATATGGAATTTTCTAATCTTAAACTACCTCCCTTATTATATATTGCGCCCCCATAGCTACGAGCAACTAAATCATCAGTTAAAGTACTATCTGCAATGTTAGATGTGAAAGTAGAGTTTGCTATATATAAATTACCCCCATTGTTGTATATAGCACCTCCAACAACAAGTCCCTTTACATGTAATGCTACATTATTTGTGAATATACAATTTATTAAGTTAACATTATTTGTTGATCCAATATACATTGCACTTCCATTTCCTGTAATTTTTGCATTACTAAAAGTTATATTTTGGAAAGTAATGTTATTATTTCCACCTGTGATATTAAACAGGCTTCCTGAGTTATTTCCATGAATAACTACTGTATTTGGTGCACCATTTCCTTGAATTAATAGGTTTTTATTTGAAAATGTTAATTTATTGTTACGGTCTGTTGCTTTGTTATATGTTCCAGCCTCTAATGTGATTACATTATCACTGTCATTTTCAATTTCAACAGTACTTATAGCTCCATTAACACCAGTTTCATTACTTACATCAATTGTAAAATCAGTAGCACTGACTGATGATATGTTAATTAATAAAATAGCTATAGATAATAAAATAGCTATTTTTAAGATTTTGTGATTATTATTCTCCAAGTTGGGAGTATTTTTATTTAAATAATTATTTTTTTTAATCTTTCTCAATATTACACCTCTTTAAATCTCTTCAAACATTTTTAATTGTTAAATCTATAATTAAAACAATTAACATTTGGATTATCACTTAGTAATTCTAAATCATATTATAATCTATTATTTATCATGATAATTCATTATACCTATTTATATTTAGTAAATTAATTTTTAAAATATAATTTAAGAAATAAAATGAATTATAATGATTTAAAGATAATTTTAACTTATTTAAAACCTTAAAATTAATTTGATTATACATAGATAATATATAATTAGCATGTATATTTTATAATATATAAAACTTTCTATTATATACGAACTAAAATAATGTTCAGTTTTAAAAACTTTTTAGCCAAGTTAATTATGCATATATAAGAGGGAATATTTGTTAAAACAGACTTAATCATGTTTAATCAGAATATTTATGTAAAATAAGATACAATTTTATTTATAGCTATTTTAATAAAGTTATTATAAAAATGAATTGTTAAAAATCGTTGAAAATAAAAAAAAATAAATGAATATATACTAAAAATAAAAAACCTTGTAATGCAAAAAATTTTGTATTACACCATCAAATAACATGGAACAATTATTAAAAAATTCAAAATCAAAAAAATAGTTTATATACATTTATATACCAATAATAATTTACAGACTTTAAACTCTGTAAAATTAATAATAGGCAGCCATTTTAAAAAAATATAAACAATTAGACAATAGAAATATTAAAATATGAATTAATAAATATTATGGGATGATTAAGATATTAGAATTACTTAACTAAAAAAATGAGTGGGAAAGAACTTGTTAAAAGCTTAGAAAAAGAGTATGGATCTAACGATGTATTGGAAAGAGCATTCAATAGAACCGAAAATATGAAGCTTGAAATGGATCTTGAAAATTGGGAATATTTCCTTAAACATCCTGCTGAAGAGATTGAACAACAGAAAATAATTTATGCTGAAAATCCAGATAGAATATTTCAGATTTTGAACTAATGAATTTTATTAAACACCAAAGTCCATTAGTGAATTAGCAAGATTAACAGATATAGATGTTGCTAATATTCAAAGAAAACTTAATAAATTAGAAGAAGAAGGTTCTGTTGAGTTTATAAAAGGTAATAAGAACAGTGAAATTCCACAGATTTTTATTAAATTTATTAGTTGCATATTTTGTAGTTATTATTATATAACTTTAAACTGCCCTTTAAAAAATATTTATCCATTGACTAAAACAATATGACTCTCTCCAACAACTGTTAGTCAGTTCAATTTTTCAAAATTCTAATTTAATGTGCAATTCGCACAATTTTTTCTTTATTATCAAAATGATGATCAAAAGACACAATTTTTGTGATATTCAATTCTTTCATTATTTCAATAATTATAGAATCAGCTAAAGATAATTTACCTCCATATTTTATTTGTGTTGAAACTGCTTTATCATATAATGCCCTATTTTCATTATAAATAATGAAATTTTCTTTAAGATTAATATACAATTGTTTAATCGCTTCACTACCAAGACGCTTACCTATTGTGTTTAAAGACTCAATTATAACTGCATTACATATTACTCTTTTTTCATTATTTATTTTAGAAACTAATGATGCAGCATGATTGTGCCATTGATCATTACTATCAACAAGACCCACTATAAAGCCAGTATCAATAAATATCAATAGTCTTCACGACCTTCTCTCATTTTTCTAACAGATTTAACCGCATCAGCAGGACCTTTAGATTTAAACATACCACACATACTCATAAAATCAGTCGATTTTCTAGGAGTTACTCTAATCTCACCATTTTCAAGCACATCCCAATCTAAAACATGCTCTAAATCCAAATTTATTTTATTTCTAATATTTTTAGGGATTGTTGTTTGAAACCCCTTGTATAATTTTGATGTTTCAGTCATTTTAATATCTCCTGTTAACACATATAGTAACCACATCATATAAATTTAACCATGAAAAAAATAATGACAGGAATAAGAACAAGCTTTTAAAAAAAAAATTAATCAAAAGATATTTCATGAAATTGAAATATATTAATCATAATTATGTAAAAAATAATAATAAAAAATTTTCCAAATATCGCCTTAAATTGTTTCATATAAATAAAAGCATTTCCTATGATTAAAATGCTTTATTTTTGGAAACAACTTTTGATCAAACTTTTTTTAAAAGTTTGAATGATAGTTATTTTTCCTTAAAAATTTACATCCAATTTGTTAATCTTAGTCCTTCAATGTTTTTAAAGTGTTTTGTATTATTTGAGACTAAAATTCCATTATTATTCATAACTGTTGCTACAATCAAATCAACAGATATTGCACTTGTACCTAATTGTTTCTTTTTTTGTTTAATTTAATAAGTGTTCTGTAATATTTTAATTCCCATGGAAATATTCTATGATTATATCTGTATCAAGGAATATCATATTCTTCTCTACCTTTGAAAAATTTTTTCTATCATCTAAAATTTCTTCAAAAATTTTCATATCTTCATCATCCCAAGTGCCAGAGAGTTCAATGATTTCCTTTAATCTATCATCTATTTTTTCTTTTATTTTAGAAAGTTTTAGTTCTACATTATAGTTTCCTTTAGGTAAAGGATTTTCAAAACTAAACTTTTCTCCATCATAAGTTCCTTTTATTGTGTACATGATAATTTCTCTTAATTTTTATAAATACTATTTTAAAAAAACTAATTTTTAATTTTAGAATATTGTAAATAAGAATAATAAAAATAAGAAAATCTTAATAAATTACATATGAGAATATTTTTCGTTATTTTGCAAAATCAGTGTCTAAATGTGTCTAAGTTTTTTTAGGAGTATATTTTAAAATAGCTATTCCTTCTTTGTTTGTTTTTACTTTTCCTAAGTACTTGTTTCCAATGTAAAACTGGACATATTTTCCTTTAGTTGGTTTTCCGTTTTTATTTGCTACTTTAACTGATAAGCTAACTTTTTTATAATAATAAGCTTTAGTTTTAATTGAAGTAAGTTTACTATTTGAAGTTTTAACTTTATACTTAAGAGTAAAAGATTTATATTTAGCTTTAGAAGTATAAGTTTTAGAAATAGCTACATATTTACTGTTTTCAGCGGATTTTATTTGAATTTTAGTAGATGTGTTTGTAGGTGTGGTCTTAAAGGTAAATTCTCCTTTGCTATTGGTTTTATAAGTACCTAATTTTTTCCCATTGATATATACTGTAAATGATTTATTAGCTACCTTACCCTTGATATATGTAGCTTTAACTTTAAATGACTTTTTATATCCTACATAACCAGTGGATAATCCAATAGCTAAATTAATTTCAAATTTATTTATGGTTATTTTAGATTTAGATGAATTAAAGGAAGCATAATCTTTCGAAGAGTCAGTGAAAGATGAAGTATAATATAATATACCTGTTTTTTTTGGAGTGTAACTAAAGTATGCAGACCCTTTAGAGTTAGTAATATTGGTTCCAAGATAAGTTCCATTTATGTAAAATTTAATTGATTTAGATACAATAGCTTCTTTATTTTTATCAGTTAAAGTAGACTCTAATTTAATGGTTTTACCAAGATTAGTTGTTATATTTGTTTGTGTTAAGGTTACTGGAATTCTTAAAGCATCAATAGAAATAGAGCTAGTATTATTTCCAATATTTTTATCATTAATATCAGAATCATTGACTGATACATTAGCAAAAGATTCAATAGTGCCAATAGCTATTATAGTAACATTAATCTCTAAAATAGCTATTTCTCCAGAGTTTAAATTTTCAATAGTCCATAAACCAGTGGCATAATCATAAGCACCTTCAGTTGCAGTATAATTAATAAAGTTTAGTTTATCTTTATCTAATATAATATTAGTAACATATAGATTACTCACATTAGTTATGCCATTATTGGTGACAGTAATAATATAAGTGATGTTATCTTTAATATTATGCTCACTTGAAGTGGAATTTACAATATTAGTAATAGTTAAATTCACTATATCAGCATTGATTGATAGAGTTATATTTTCATCATCTAATGAAGCAGAAATATTTGTATTTAAGTTATATTTTGATAATGTAATATCTTCAGAGAAATTATTAGACCTTAAATCTATTAATTCACTTTTAATCAATCCAGTACTATTTTTTAAAATAATTTCTACTTCAAAAGGAGGAAGTAAAGTAATATTATTTACAACATCCTCAGAATTTAAACCAAAACTTGAAGTTAATGTTGCATTTTGATAAATAGGATATATCACTGAATCATTTTCAGTAAAGAAAGTGTTGTTTAAAGATAAACGAAGAACATAGTAGTAGTCCAAACTAAGATTAGTTCCATAGTCCTCATAATAATCAGTTATATTATTTCTACCCCACCAATTAAAGTTAGCAACATTGTTTTCACCATAATTCTCCATTCCCATAGTATTGTTATGAATACGATTGTAAATAAAAGAATTATTTGTTCCATTTAATACAAGCCCAACAAGGCTATTAATCACTGTTGAAGTACTAATAGTGTTATTGCTTCCATAGATTACAATAGCCACCTCATTTTTATCAAAGGTAGAATTTAGGAAGATATTATTCTTACTACTATCATTAAAAATTAAAGCATTGATAAATCCATTTAAATAAATGTTAGAAAAGTTATTATCAAATCCAGATACAACAATACCTTTGAGATTAGTAGAATAGCTATTAAAAGTACCATTACCTATAGAATTACCATTACCCTCAATAATCATTAAAATAGTATTGTTTTCTATTGTATTATTGTTATTTAAAATATTTTCATCTAAATCATAAGCAGAATTCACAAATCCAAGCCCTATAGCAACATCACTTTCAGCAATTATTGATGAATTAATAAACGCCTTGGTAGAATTTATATAAATAGCTATATGACTATTGTTTGTGAAATTAGAGAAGCTTACACTGAAATTACCATGACCTGTGTAAATAACCCCTCCAGTATCGGATGCACTATTATTTATAAAGTTAGAATTATCTATAAGTACATTAGGACTATCTTCATTGTATATAGCTCCACTAATATCTCCACTGTTTTCTATAAATGTCGAATTAATTATATTTAAAGTTGAACCATTATTATAGATAGCTCCACTAATATTGCCATAGTTGTTTTCAAATATACATCCTATGATGGTTAAACTATTGTTTTCACCTGAAATAAATATAGCTCCACCTTCTGATGCATTTCCGTTTTTAAAGGTTAAGTTCTCAAAAATTATATTATTATTTGATCCATCAATTTTAAATAGTTGTCCCTCATTTAATCCATCAATAACAACTTCTTCTGCTGAACCATTTCCAGTGAAATTTAGACTTTTGTTTGAAAATGAGATATTGTTGTTTTTATCTGTGCTTTTGTTGTAATTTCCTTCACTTAAAGTAATTGTGTTAACTGAATCTGTTGCATTATTTATAGCTCCATTAATTCCATCAGTACTATCAGATGTAATTGAAATGTCTGTTGCATTAGCACCTGACGTTATAATAGCTATTAATGTGAATATTACAAGTATAATAGCTATTTTAGTTAAATAATTATATATATTCTTCTTACTCAAGGATTCATTGCTTTTAGGCTCCATGTTAATTCACCTTATAATTGAAATGTTTTGTTTTCATCTATATTGATCATTTAAACATGTTAGATACTAAACAAATATAGATTAGTATAAAATATAGATTAGTATAATCAAATAAAAATGATATAAAAATTCACAGCTGTTAAGTTAAGGATTTTTCATGTTAGATATGTAGTGTGTAATGTTGTGATGTTTTTTGTTTATATTCTTATTTTTCTTTTAGCATGTTTTTTATTCTTGATATTGTTAGTCTTGTGTGTC
>NZ_LWMT01000036.1 GCF_001639265.1 Methanobrevibacter filiformis | reverse complement strand
TTAAGAATAAATATAATCTAATATGTTAGATAATGTAAAGATAATTAAGAATAAATATAATCTAATATGTTAGATAATGTAAAGATAATTAAGAATAAATATAATCTAATATGTTAGATAATGTAAAGATAATTAAGAATAAATATAATCTAATATGTTAGATAATGTAAAAATAATTAAGAATAAATAAAATATAGTAAGAGTATATTATTAATAACTCTACTCATCTTCACCTGATGATTCATTGTAGGAATCTAAAATGTATTCTTCTTTTGCAATCCAGTCGGTATCTTGTTTAGCTGTTTTTAAGAATTTTCTACTTATATGTTCTTCTTCAGTTTGCTCATTAACTAAAGTTTCTTGTAACCAATAAACGGTTTCCCAGTCTTTTTCTTCTTTAGCAGTGTTTACAATATTGTAAATAAGCTCGGTTGTTTCGATTTCCTTATCTAATGTTTGGAGGAAGGTGTCTTCTTCATCTTTGATTTCAGCATCTACTTCAGGGATTGCAGGGTATTTATATGATACATCAGCATAGTTTAATCTGTCAACAATCCATGTGTGATGTTCTAATTCTTCTCCTGCTCTTAAAGTATAATATTCTTCTAATTTATGTAATCCTTTAACCGCAAAATAGTTTGCAAATGTTTTGTATAAGTTATGGTTATATAATTCATGTCCTATTTGGGCTATTAATAGTTCTGCAGTTTTTGGACTAATTGAGCTTACTCTTCTTTCTTCATATGTTTTTTTAGATACCATTTTATCACTATTTCTTTAATTTTAAAATTAAAAAATCTTTTTGCTGAAGTTATTTTATAAAGATATTATTAAAATAACTACATATATATTATTATTGTATTCACTATTTAAATATTTTTTTATTCTATAAGAACAATCTATGATTTAATTCTTATTTTAATTTTGAATATGATTTTCAAATTTTTGAAAACGAGAAATCGAAGATTTCTCTAAATTCCTCTGGAAATAAAAGTTTAAGAAAATCAAAGATTTTTTAACTTAATATATTAAGTTTGATCAAAGCTATTCTAAAAATAAGTATTTTGGATATAAGAAATGCTTTTATTAATATGAAACAAACATTTCAAACTTTTAAAAAAAGTTTGATCAAAATCTATTTCCAAAAATAAAGCATTTTAAGCATTAATTATGCTTTTATTAATATGAAACAAACATTTCAAACTTTTAAAAAAAGTTTGAACAAAAGCTATTTCCAAAAATAAAGCATTTTAAGCATTAATTATGCTTTTATTAATATGAAACAAACTTTTAAAAAAGTTTGATCAAAATCTATTTCCAAAAATAAAGCATTTTAAGCATTAATTATGCTTTTATTAATATAAAAGTGAATTTTTAGTGTTTCATGATAATACAATTAATAGGTTACTAAATTAGTAATTAGTAATGTATTAATTGATAAAACTAGAAAAGAAGTATAATAAATAAATATTATTTCTTTTAATAGCTATTGATCTAGGTAATCGTTTACATTGATTCCTAAGTTATCACATATTGTTTTTAATTTCTCATACAATTTTTTATCAATAGCTAAACCTTCTTTATAGTTATTTTCTATTTTTTTAGCTTCTAGGTCTCCAGGAATTATTGTATTTGGTGCACTAGTCCTTACCTCATTTATAAATTCTTCTGTTTCTGATTTGAATTTATCAGTACCTACAAACTTAGCAGGATCAATAGCTATGAATAAATCTCCTTTAGTACATTTATTGCAATGATTAGCTGTTCCAGTTACTCCCTTACCAAATGCTGCATTTACAAGTGGACCTGTAAGTACTTCTATCATAAAAGCTAATGCGTATCCTTTATGGGCTCCAAATGGTAATATTGAGCCTTTTAATGCTTCACTTGGATCTGTAGTTGGTTTTCCTTCACTGTCTAATGCAAGATTTTCAGGAATCTTTTGACCTTTTCTTTCAGATTCAAGTAATTTCCCTCTTGCAGTTGTTGATGTTGCCATATCTACAGCTAGATATGTTTCTTCTGATGGAATTGTAATAGCTATTGGGTTTGTACCGAGTATTGGTTCTTTTCCACCTAAAGGTGCGACTGCAGGTTCAGTGTTTGCTGTTACCATTCCAATAACATCCTCTTTAGCAGCTATATCTGAGTAATATCCTGTAACTCCAAAGTGGTTTGAGTTATATGTTCCTACAGCAGCAATTCCTGTTTTTTTAGCTTTTTCAACAGCTAATTTCATAGCTTTATATGCAACTACTTGCCCAAAACCATTATGTCCATTTATTAATGCGATGGATTCAGTTTCTTTCTCTATTTCTATATCACTTTCAATATTGATGTTATGGTTTTCAATACCTAGGGTATATTGGGGGAATCTTCCAATTCCATGAGAAGTGAATCCTTTTAAATCAGCATCTAATGTTGCTTCAGCGACTATATTAGCCTTTTCTTCATTTAAGCCTAATTTCATTAATATGTTTGTAACTAATAATTTTTCATTTTTTGCAGCTAATTTCATTACTACACCTTTTTTAAGAACTTAACAGTAAATAAGAAGTATTTTTCTGTTATTTTCATTATTTTATTTTTAATTCTTTAATAATATATATTCAAAATTCTTTAGTATATATCTATATTCAATATCTAAAATAATTTTTATTATATTCATTTTTCATGTCTTTTTTAAATTTCGTGTTTTTAAATTAATTTTAATATTTTAATATTTTATCTTCAAAAGTAGTTATAGTTATTTCTTCGGAGTTAAAATTAACTTTACCTATTTCATAAGCTTCTACATTTTTATTTAAAGCTTTAAGAACATTATCTGAATCTTCTGGACTTGTTATTACTACAAAGCCAATTCCCATATTAAATACGTTATACATCTCTTTAATTGGCACTCCTTGTTGATGTATTAGTTTAAATATTGGTTGTGGTTCAGGTAAATCTGTAATACTGAATCCTACATTTTTATTTAATCGTTTAAGGTTATTAAACCCTCCACCTGTAATATGTGCTAAGCCTTTAATATTGAAATTCTTACCTAAAAGTTCAATAATAGGATGTACATAAATTTCAGTAGGTTTTAGAAGTTCTTCTCCTACAGTATTTCTACTATTTCCTACATTATCATTAATTTTAAATTTTCCTTTTTCAAATAATGCTTTTCTTGCTAGACTTAGTCCATTACTGTGTATTCCGCTGCTGCGAATTCCAATTAATATATCGTCGCCTTTAATGTTTTCACCAGTAATGATTTTATCTAAATCAACAAAACCAATTCCTGTCCCAGCTAAATCGAAATCTTTCACTATTTCTGGAAGTGATGCAGTTTCTCCACCAATAATAGCTATTTTTGATAATTCAGCACCTTTTACAAGTCCAGCTGCGATTTCTGATGCTATTTCAGGGTTAGGTGTTTCTACAGCTAAATAATCTACTAGTGCTATTGGTTCTGCCCCAACACAAAGCAAATCATTCACAACCATAGCTATACAATCAATACCTATAGTGTCGTATTTTTCCATCATTTTAGCTATTAAAATCTTACTTCCGACACCATCAGTACTCATAGCTATTCCTTTATTTCCTAACTTAACTAAAGCTGCAAAATGTCCGCTTTCGGTTATGATGTCTCTATTTTTTAAAGTAGGTTTTAATTTAGATGCCAATTTGGAAACAGTAATTTCCTCAAGGCTTATATCAACACCTGAATCAGAATAAGTAACCATTAACTCACCTTATATAGCTATTATGTATTTTTTAAGATTTATGTAATATTAAATATTATATTATATAGTATTAAATGTTATATTATGTAATAGGTATAATTTATTTAATACTAATTTGTTATTTAATTTACCATTAGATTAGTAGGTATAATTTATTTAATACTAATTTGTTATTTAATTTACCATTAGATTAGTAGGTATAATTTATTTAATACTAATTTGTTATTTAATTTACCATTAGATTAGTAGGTATAATTTATTTAATACTTAATTACTATTTAATTTATCTACCATTTACTTTCAATATTCATTGTATTCTTGTTACTTCTAAGTTAAGTGGCGTTTTTGTCTCTATTTTATAGCTTCTGTGGATGCTTGATGCTAGATCTACTGTTTTGTATGGGTCGCCATGGCATGTTATTATTTTTTCAGGTTTTACACTAAGTCTTTTCACATAGTCCATAAGCTGATTTCTGTTAGAGTGTCCACTGAATCCTTCTATGGTTTTAATTTGCATTTTAACATTGTATAATTTTGTTTTACCTTCTTCGTTCAGTGGGATTTCTTTCCATCCTTTTTGGATTCTTCTACCTAATGATCCTTCTGATTGGTATCCTACAAAAATTAAGGTACTTTTAGGGTCTTCACTTAACCATTTGAAATATTCTACTGAATTTCCTCCAGTAAGCATTCCTGATGTTGATAAAATGATTGATGGTTCTCCTTCAACGATGTCTTTTCTTTTACTGACATTTTTTACTTTATGGAATGCATCTGAGATGAAAGGATTTCTTCCTACATGGAATATTTGGTCTCTTAAGTCTTTACTTAAGTATTCAGGTCTTGCTGTGTGAATAGCTGTTGCTTCCCATATCATTCCATCAATATAGATTGGTACTTCTTTAATCATTCCGTGGCGCATATATTCTTCAAGAACTATCATTAATTCCTGTGCACGACCTACTGCGAAAACTGGAATTAATACTTTTCCTCCTCGTTTTAAGGTGGTGTAGATTGTTCTCATCATCTCTTTTTCAGCTTCATTCCTTGATGGCTGAACATCCTCATGTCCCCCATAGGTACTTTCCATAACTAATGTTTCCATTCGTGGGAATTTTGTTGTGGCTCTCTCAAGGAGTCTACTTCGTTCGTTTTTGAAGTCTCCAGTATATACAATATTATGCTGACCATCTCCAATGTGCATATGGCACATTGCAGACCCTATGATGTGTCCTGCATTATGTAAGGTTAATCTTATATCTGGAGCTATATCTGTCACCTCTCCATAATCAAGAGTTATGGTATGTTTTATACTCTTTTGCACATGTTTTATATTGAAGGGGAGAGGGTTACCTTCTCTGTGAGCTATATCTATATGATCTAGTTGTAAAAGAGTCATTAGATCTCTTGTAGGTGTTGTACAATACACTGGTCCTTCATATCCATAGTGATAAAGGTAAGGTAAGAATCCACAGTGGTCTAAATGAGCATGTGATATAACAACTGCATCTAATTCACTTATTGAGAATTCTGGAACATTCAAATAGGGGTAAGATGTTTTGTCATCATTTCCTGCTACATTTACTCCACAATCTAAGAGTACTCTACTGTTAGGGGTTTGAAGTAGCATACATGATCTTCCAACTTCTTTAAATCCTCCCATTGAGGTTAAACGAGCCCAGTCGTTTTCATATTTAACTCCTTGATGTATTCTAGTGCCTAAATTTTGCAATATCTTTTTTCTTTCTTTACTGTTGTGCTTTAAGGTGTTTCTAACCTTTTCAATTATTTCGGATGTAATTGGAGGAGTTCTTAATATTTTTGGCGCCCATCCTGTGTTCTTAACAACTTCTCTTGAAGTTACTCCAAATTTTCCAATAACAAGTCCTGGTTTTTTCGCTTCAATAACAACTTCACATGTTACCTCATCAAAGGAGATATTGGTAATTTGGGCTTCATCAGGCACAATCTCATGAATTCTGTCAATTGTCTTGTCAGGGTCAAGTAAAACAGATTTATCAGATCTAATAATTATTCTTTTCCTTAAGTCCTTAGCTAAGTTTCGTATTAAATCGCCATTTTCAGTTATGATTTTTGGGTTTTTGGTATATATGACAACTTCTGGACCTTCAAATTCTACTTTGGCAACCTGAACCCTTTCTGGTAATCTTTGCACTATTGTTTTTTTGATTTCTTCTAAAATCTCTGAAGTCATTTCATCACTTCTAAAAAATAAGTTGCTGTAATCTCTATTGGTATTTTACAGCATAAAATAAACATGTGTATATAAAATAAGATTCAATTAAATAAGATAAAATTAAAATATAAAAAATAGTTAAAGAATTTAATTAAATTCTTTTAATTTAGCTTCAATTTCTTCTTTTTCTAATTTTTTAAATCCTTCTTCTTCTGTAATGGTTGCAACTAATATTCCATTTCCTGAAAAAGTATCTCTTTCAGTTGCTGCTTTAATAGCTCTCATAGCTATTGCAATTCCTTCTTCTACACTAATATCTTCTTTAAATCTGTCTTCTAAAACACCGTAAGCAAATGTAGATCCAGATCCTGTTGATATAAATGTATCTTTAACTACTCCTCCAGCAGCATCAAGAGAATAAATGGATGCTCCGTTCTCATCCACTCCTCCAAGAAGTGTTTGAACGTACTGTGGTGAAGAATGCAAAATATTAGATGATATAGATGAAGCTGTTTCGATACTAATGTTCTTACCATTTCTAAGTCGGTATAATGAGACTTCAGCACTTATAATTTTCATTAAACTTTGTGCACCTGCTACAGAGCCTGCAATTGTAGCTCCTATATGCTCATCAATTTTAAATATCTTATCTGCTACTTTATGAGCCACTAAATTACCCATACTAGCTCTTCTTTCACTTGCAAACACAACACCATCTTTGCATGTAATCCCAACAGTTGTTGTACCTTCTAATTCTAATGTGTTTTTATTATTCATAAAATGGGCACCTCTTAATATTTTTTTTGATTATAAATGGATAATAATTGATTAATAATTATTGAGTTGATTAATTTTGTTTTTAACTTTATTTTTATCATTAAAAATTCATAGAAAATAGTTTTTAAATAATTTTTATTTAAGCTATATATTTAAAATTATTAAAAATTAGTATTATTAACTTTGTAATTATATATTATTAAATTTGTAATCATATATTATTTTTATAATATTTATTATTAATTAATATTACAATATCTATTTT
>NZ_LWMT01000035.1 GCF_001639265.1 Methanobrevibacter filiformis | reverse complement strand
GCCTTTTCAAGTTTACGACCAGACCTTATACCATCAATCTGACCCATAAGAATATTTCTAGCAAGCATTCTCCTAGAATAAGCTTTCTTACCTGGAGTATCAGCATATTTAGAATGCAAATCACCAAAATCATACCGACTAACCAATTCCTCAATAAAAAAACAAATATGATTATCTGGAATAAAGTCCCTCAAATTCAAAGGAAGTAAAAACACCTGACCAATACTATCTTCATGCAAAACCATAAACACCAACTCAACAAAAACTAAAAAACATTAATACTATATTACACCCCATAATATTTAAAACTAAGCATAACTAAAAAGAATCAAAAAATAATTATTGCACAGCCAATTAAGTATAGATGTAATATGATTAAACATAGCTATTTTTCAGGTTTCGTTTTTTCAAAATTTTCACAATTTATATTAACATATATTTTGATAGGTTCATGATAAACTATTTATACTATTTAATACAATATATAATTAGTATTCATCATGTAATAATTTATCATGATGAATAGTATGTGATAAATTATTTAATTAATAAGTAAATAAATTTTTAAACAATTTAAACATTTCAAACTTTTAAAAACGAGAAATCTGAGATTTCTCTAAATTTCTGTCACGAAATAAAAGTTTGATCAAAATGATGTTTCAAAAAATAAACCGTTTTAAGCATAAGAAATGCTTGTATTAATAAAGCAAATATTTGAAAAAAGTTGAGTCATGAAATGAGAATTGATTTAATTAAATGTGAAAATATTTTGAAAAATTTTTCTATTTTTGAAATCAGTGTCTTGGAGTGCTTTTATTGAATATTAATCATTGATATATTTAAACTATTAGCTACAAACATATTTAGTTTATACTTTAAATTATCAACTACAACTTAATAATTTAGTTTATATTTAGGATTAATTATATTAATTAATTTATCATCTTATTACTTAATTCGTATTAGGAGTGGAAAAATGAAAATTTCAACAGTTGTTGTTATTATAGCTCTTGTGTTTATTTCATTATATGTAGTACAAGAAGTTGCTTACTTCTCAGAGAAAATCGTCATTGAAAAAGAGAGTAATGTAACAAATCCAGTTTTAATAGCTTCATCTATAGGTTTGCACGAAAAAATAAACAATGTGTCACTTTCACAAGGAGTTTTAATTGATGAACTCTCGAACAAGCCATCAAAAGGCGAAGTTATATTACATGGACATAGAACATTATTAGGTTCTCCATTTTTACGCTTAAATGAGTTTAAATCTGGAGACATAATCACTATACAATGGCCAGATATTGGTGCAGTTAATTATAGAGTTAATGGTTCTAAAATAGTTGATCCTAGTTATCAAATGGCAGTTAGTAACTCAACACAAAAGCTTTACATGATTACATGTGATCCAATAGGTTCAACTGCTCAAAGGTTAATTATAGAGTCTGATATGCTTAATGTATCCTCTTTAAATACTAAAGAACTATCAAATAATCCTCAAGAATACTATGCGATTTATATCATAGTAATATTCTTAGCTATTGGACTAATATTCACTTACTTTTATCCAGTTAAAGAAGACAGAATTTTTATCTTATTGACAATAGCTTTAATAACTGGAATAATGGCATATGATTACATATTCCCATTTTCACCAGAAATTATATCGTCTAAGCTAGATATTGTAACAAATTTCTTAGATGATGGAATAAATCAACTATTTGCATTGTTTTAATGAATATTGTGCATATTTTATAATATTGATTTTAATTAATATTTAGATTTTAATTAATTAATATTCAAATTACTTTTTTTTATTTGGTATAATGATTAATAAGATATATCAAGGTGCTAAAATGGATGTAGACAAAAAATACTTTTCAAATATAACATCAAGAGAAAGAGCTATTTTTGAAGGAGCAATAAGTATGGGTGCACTTTTCCACCAATTTATTGGAACTCCTGTAAACATAGATTCAGCAAAATCTTTGGAAATAGCTATTTCAAAATCACTAAAATTACAACCTGCAATTGAAGATGTTGAAGTCAGAATAGACTTAGAAAAACTAAAAGAAGTAAACACTGAATTTGACTATGTTTCTCTATCTGGTGATATGTTAAATGTTAAAATCATCTCAAAAATAGATAATATAATGGCTATTATTAAAATGGAGTTCATAGAAGAATTAAACTATCCTTTAATGTATATTGAGGACATATTTGATGAATAATTATTTTAGTAACATACTAATTTCATATTTAATATTATTAATCTCACAATAATAATTAATCTCATATTCATATATTTAGTTTTGTAGTTATATTATACTATTTATAAATTATATACATTGCTCAAATATACATTGCTCAAAAGTGTGACATATAATCATTTTTTAATTCTTATGAAATATATGATAAAAATACTTTAAAATTGAATTTAAAGGTTTTTCAAATGATATTTCGGAACATTTAAATTACTGCATATGTTACGAAGCTTTTGGAATATACTATACTTATATATTTTTAATTTTTATTAATTTTAATCATATTTTTCATATATTAAATAATCTCTAATTACTTATTTTTCATTAATTATTTAAATTAACAAATTCAAATATAACATATATTATATAATTTGCAGTATATTCTATAATTAATTATTTTGCAATTATTATTATATGATTTGCAGTATATTCTATAATTAATTTATTTTATACTTATATTTTAAATTATTACAACCTATTTTGAATTGTTTACATTAATTATATTTTTATATTCTTTTATTACTAAATTAAACAATGGAAAATGTTTTTATGATTAAAATAAATCCTAATCTCTGTAAAGGATGTGATTTATGTATTGAATCATGTCCTAAACAAGTTTATACGAAATCTAAGGTGTCTAACACTAAAGGAGTTTATCTTCCAAATCCTGAAAATGAAGATGAATGTATTAAATGTCATCTTTGTGAATTAATGTGTCCAGATCAAGCTACTTATGTGGAGGATGAGAAAAATGATTAATATTGACTTAAATATAAGTTATATTAACTTAAATCCAATACTATTTAATAGCTATTACAATACGGTGATATTATGAGTGAAGAATTTTTTATTCAAGGTAATGAAGCATGTGCTAGAGGAGCTATTAAAGCAGGATGTAGGTTTTTTGCAGGTTATCCAATTACACCATCTACTGAAATAGCTGAAGACTTATCTAGACTTCTTCCTAAAAATGGAGGATCATTTATCCAGATGGAAGATGAAATATCAGCTATTGGTGCTATTATTGGTGCTTCTTGGAGTGGTCTAAAAGCTATGACTTCAACATCTGGACCAGGTTTTTCTCTTATGCAAGAAAACCTTGGTTATGCTCAAATCACTGAAACACCCCTTGTTATTGTTAATGTTCAAAGAGGAGGACCATCAACAGGTCAACCAACAATGGCTGCCCAAGGAGATTTAATGCAAGTTAGATGGGGATCACATGGAGACTATGAACCAATAGCATTATCTCCATCATCAGTTCAAGAGTTTTTTGACTTCACAATTGAAGCTTTTAACTTATCTGAAAAATATAGGGTTCCAGTAGTTTTATTAGCTGATGAAGTAATTGGACATATGAGAGAAAAGATTGTAATTGATGATAATATTGAAACAATTAAAAGAACAGCTCCTACTGAAAAAGGCGAAGATTTCCTACCTTACAAGGCTCTTGAAAATGGTGTAAGTAAAATGCCAGCTTTTGGGGATGGCTATAAACTATCTATAACTGGACTTACTCATGACGAGCGAGGTTATCCTGCAACTTCAAATCCTCAAGATCATCAAAAACTTGTTAAAAGATTATGTAATAAAATATTAGAAAACAGAGATGAAATTGCAAGAGTTAAACTAGAGCAGTGGGAAGATGCAGATGTAATTTTAATTTCTTATGGTTCTTCAGTCCGATCAGTTATTGAAGCAACATTTAAAGCAAGAGAAGAAGGAATTAAAGTTGGATACATGAAAATAGACACTCCATGGCCAATGCCTGAAAAAGAAGTACTTGAAGTCAGTAAAATAGCTAATGATTTAATTGTTGTAGAAATGAATTTAGGGCAAATGGTTCACGAAGTTGAAAGAATAGCTAAAAATAATGCTAATACTCATTTAATTGGTAAAATTGGTGGAGAACTTCCAAATCCAGATGAAATACTATCTAAAATTAAGGAGTTGGTATAAATGGATAGTGAAATAAACTCTAAAGAAAATCCATCTCTTAAATACTTACGAAAAGACCGTTTACCCCACATTTTCTGTGGTGGTTGTGGTAATGGAATAATTTTAAACTCTTTTTTTAAGGGAATGGAAAGTGCTGAAATGGATTTTGATAATATAGCTATGGTTTCAGGAATTGGATGTTCTTCAAGAATTCCAGGTTATGTTAAATGTGATTCTCTTCATACAACTCATGGGAGATCATTAGCTTTTGCAACAGGACTTAAAACTGGAAATCCTGATTTAGATGTAGTAGTTTTTACAGGTGACGGTGATGCAGCAGCTATTGGTGGGAATCATCTTATTCATGCAGCAAGAAGAAACATTAACTTAACAGTCATATGTATAAACAACAATATCTATGGTATGACTGGTGGTCAAATAAGCCCAACATCACCAAAGGGTAGTTTTGGAAGTACAGCTCCATATGGTGCTCAAGATGCTCCTTTCAAATTAGCTGAACTTGTAACTGCTGCAGGCGCAAGTTATGTTGCTCGTTGGACAACAGTTAATCCAGTACAACTTTCAAATGCAATTAAAAAAGGATTGAAAACTGATGGATTTTCATTTATAGAAGTAATATCACAATGTCCTACTTACTTTGGTCGTAAGAATAAATTAAGAACTCCAGTCGACATGATAAGATACTTCAAAGACTCTACAGTTGTTAAAAGAAAAGCAGATAAAATGACTGATGAGGAACTGTTAGGTAAAATAATTATAGGTGAATTTGCAAATAATAATCGGGGAGAATTTACTAAAGGAATTTGTAATTTATCTATTGAAGAATGTGGAAAACCAACATATAAGAAATCTGCTTATAAACTATAATTTAATTGTCACTGATATATTACTGATTTCGCAAAATCAAAGATTTTGCAAAATCTATTTTAAATAAGTTATAATTAAGTAGGATATAATTAAGTAGGATATAATTAAGTAAATTATTAATTAATCAGTAAATTTAATTTAAATTTTCAAATAGGTGATTTTTATGCGAACAGAAATCAGAATAGCAGGATTTGGTGGACAGGGAGTTATTTTATCTGGAGTTATCATAGGTAAAGCTGCTTCTCTTTTTGATAGAATCAATGCAGTTCAAACACAATCTTATGGTCCAGAAGCTCGTGGTGGGGCGTCAAGAGCAGAAGTAGTTATCAGTGACGAAACTATTAATTATCCAAAGGTTCAAAACCCTGATATATTGGTAGCTATGTCTCATGAAGCTTTAATAAAATATTTAGATGGTTTAAAAGAAAATGGAATCCTAATTGTAGATCCTGATATGATTGTTATTGATGAAATTAAAGATTTCGTAATAAAAAATAATATTAGAGTTTACTATGCAAGAGCAACAGCAATAGCAACAGAAGAAGTAGGTTTAAAAATTGTAGCAAATATTGTGATGATAGGAGCAATAACAAAATTTACAGACATAGTTTCTTATGATGCTACAAAAGATGCAATACTTGTAAGTGTTCCACCAGGAACAAAATCTAAAAATATAACAGCTTTTGAAGCAGGTTACGCTTTATCTGATGATTTGGTTAATTTAAACTAAATTCCGTTTGATGAAATCAATGATCCTGCAAGAGTAAAGATGTTAAAGGTGTTGGAAGATGGGAAGTGGTTTAACTGAGTTCAGATTATCTTCAGTTAATGATTTGATTATGCATTTGATTAAACAATCATTTAATTATGTTACATATTCAGACAGATAATACTTCACTTAAATATAAGTAGTGTCATGACAATTTAATATTATGGTTTTAAATATTTCGTTATCTTTTTAATTAAGCTTTAATTTTCTTTATTTTAGCTATATGGTATGAAATTAATAATATATAAATATTTAAAATTAAATAGTCATGACAGTAGCTAATTTTAAAAAAATATATTGTATTGGGCAGATTTATTGAAGAATTAGGCACAGGAATTAAAAGAATTTTAACAAGTTTAAAAGAATAAAACATGGCTGAACATTTATTTAAAGAAGAATTTTGAGGCTTTTCTATCTATCTTTATCAAAAGTTTTCTAATATTAATCTTAAAAATAAGACTGTGTCAAAAACTTCAGGGTGAACAAGTGAAAAAATTCAATGAAAAGTACAACATATATATGTAATGTTCAGTATAATTCAAAAAAAAGTGAGTATAATAACATTAATTAAATGGAGGAAGAATATAGTTAAATCTATGCAAAGAGAAAACAAACTTCCTCCAAGTAATAATTATGAATGTTAAAATATATAATACTGATGGTACCAAGAGAGTTGTGATAGAAGAAGAAATATTATACTTAGATAATCGTGTAGGCCCAACATATCATCAAACATTGGAAGAAATAACAGGTATGACTCTTAAATGTCGTTACATCGATAATAGTGATTTTAAATGTGAATGTTGTGGTTCAGACTCATTTAAAATACATGATTATGGTCTTAGAAATCTGAATAAAAATCAAAAAATAGAATCCACAATTTACAAATGTAGGAAATGTGGAAAAACACATCAAACACCATTAGAACCTTTTGTTGATAAAAATAGCAATTACACCAACAAAGTCCAATCATTAGGCATTATGGTGAACTACCTATCGCATCTATCGTTAAATAACATATCTCTACTTAATGGAATTGTAAATAATGCATTTCCATCCAGACAAAGCACTCTCAACTATCCTTAATAAATTTTACAGTAATTTAAAACGTGAAAACAGTCGGAAAATAGTTTATTCTGGAAACTATGGGT
>NZ_LWMT01000034.1 GCF_001639265.1 Methanobrevibacter filiformis | reverse complement strand
TCATGAAAACATATTATATTTAAAAATGATTAAAATAACTTTGTTTTACTATATATTTAGTTAAAACGCTTAAAAATTAATTAAATAGATTTTCAACGACTTATAGAATTATGGGACATCCCCTATATATAAAAATATAAATCTCCTGTAAGTTTGTATATTGCCTAACTTATTCATTCAAATAGATAGGATATTGGATATTCTTATATGATAATAGGATATATATATATATATATATATATTCTATTAAACCAGTTTATAATGGTGATTATAAATGTCAGAACTTAAAAAAATATTGTTAGTTCCAACTGCATATAATAAAAGGGCATTAGAAGATATTGAAAGATATATATCTGTATATAAACATAAATTTGAAATAAATGTCTTATTAAATGAATTAGATTCATTAACTATTGAAAAAGATGGTTATAACTTAGTGAAGAATGGGACAAGTTATGGAAGATATTTGAAACATACCTCTGACTATGTTATTGATGCTGGATCTATGAATTCTGGCTTTAAAGGATCTTCAAAAACTAAATGGGTCTCTGTATGGCATGGAATACCTTACAAAAAAATGTTTGCAGATTTTGATGAAAAATCATTAAATGATGGGATTAAGTATAGTGAAGCTTATGATATAATGATTTCAATGTCTCCATATTACAGTGAAACTTTTTTAAGAAACGCAATGCTATATTTTGGAGAGATTAAAGAATTAGGGTCTGCTAAAATAGATAAACTATTTGCAAATGAGGGAAAAACATTAAATATAAAATATGAGCTAGGAATTCCTTTAGATAAGAAAATTATATTATATGCTCCTACATATCGTGAAAAAGGAAAATTTTCATTACCTTTTGATCCAATGAAACTAATTGAATCTTTACCTAATTCTGAGGAGTTTATTTTAATTATTAAATTGCATTATCTTTCCTGGTTAGATCAAAATACTTTCAACTGTAACATAGTAGATTATACTAACTATCCTGAAGTTCTTGACTTGATGTTAATATCAGATATATTAATTAGTGATTATTCTTCATTAATATTAGATTATTCTGTCTTAAATAAACCTATAATTCTTTTTCAGCACGATAAAGAGGAATATCTTAAAAATATGGGAACATATTTTGATTTTGAAGATTTTATACCAAAAAAACAGATAGTTCAGACAGAAAAAGAGTTGTACAATTTAGTGGGAGGGGAACTTGAAAATGATAACTCTAAACTGAGAGAGTTTTTTTATCCTTATGAAAATGGAAACTCTACAGAAAAAATAGTTAAAGCTTTAGATTTTGATGATAGTCCACGAAGATTTAAAGAGATAATATTTTTGATTAATGAATTGAATCAAATTGGGGGAGTCCATTCTTTTGTAACGAACATGGCAAAATATTACAAGAATGCATATAATTCAAAAATTTTTGTAATAGCTATTAAAGAATTTGCTTATGATAAGAACTTCATTAAATTATTTGAATCAGAATATGTGGATTTTACATGGTCTTCTCAAACAAATCCTGGTATGTGCAAAACAATTTTACGAAATACTAATGGTTATGTTATTTCAATGCAATTTAATGCACATTCACATTTTCAAAAGTTTTTGAAAGATAAAAATTCCATATTGATGGTTCATGGAGATGTTAAAGAGTTTATATCTAATAATATTTCTACATGGTGCTTAAATTCTTTAAATAGTTACGAACTTCACAGCTACAAAAAATTAATAGTATTATCTAAAAAACAGGAAAATCTTTTAAAGCCTCATTTAAATGATAATATTCAGAAAAAATTAACAAATATAAATAATTCAGTTGAATTGAATCATACTCCTTCAGAACAGGCTTCTAAAAACAATTTTGCATATATTGGAAGATTATCGAAGGATAAAAATTCAATGGATTTAATTAACATAGGAAAAGAGATTAAAAGAGAAAATTTAGACTTTAAAATTAATATATATGGTACAGGAGAATTATCAGGTAAAATAGAAAAAGAGATAAAGTATAATAATCTTGAAAATATTCTTTTTTTAAGAGGGTATGAAGAAAATAAAGGAAAGATATTTAAAAATAATTGTGCTTTAATTTCAGTATCTGAAACTGGAGGTTTTGGATCAGTAATACTTGAAGCTTATTCATTTGGCAGGTCTGTAATACTATTTAACTCATTTACTATAACTTTAGATCTGGTTGAAGATAATAAAACGGGATTTTTAGTAGATCTCTATGATTATCCAAGTTTCATTGAAAAAATGAAAAAAATAAATGGAATCAAAGAAGAAGATATTAAAAAACAAATAGAAAAATTTGATAATGAAAAGATATTTAAAGAATGGAACAATATATTCTCACAAATCGAAGATGAAGAGGGAATAAATCCAAAAAATAAAATAAAAACATCTAAAAATAAAAAATCTAATTTAAAATCAAAAACTAAAGGAAAAACTAAAATTACAAAAACACACAGTAAAAGAAATAATAACAGAAGACAAAAAACTATTAACTATTTAAATAAAAAGCTACCAAAACTTACTAAAAAATTAAAAAGTAGCATATATGAATTACAGGGGAAAAAACCTATAGTTTCAGTTATAATACCTTGTTATAATTCTACTGCAACTATTAAAGATGCAGTACAGTCAGTTTTAAGACAAAAACTTAAAGATATTGAAATTGTTGTAGTAGATGATGGATCTAAAAACAGAGTAAAAGACATAATTGATGGATTTAACAGCTTTAAAATTAAATATTATTATAAAGAACATTCGGGACTTGGATTAACCAGAAATTGTGGTATAGAAAATGCAAATGGGGAATATTTATTTTTCTTAGATTCAGATGATAAAATAACTAAAAATTCATTAAATGATTTAGTAACTTTTGCTAAGGACAAGAACTTAAATGTGGTATCTGGAATAACAAAAAGGCATAATATGATCACGAATGATGAAACACTGTGGTTACCTTCAATATACAATGAAAAGCGCATTGATAATATTAAATCAAGATTAAGCTTATATAAAGATACACTGAGCACTAATAAACTTTATAGAAAAGATTATCTAGTAGAAAACAACCTATTGTTTGAAAATGTTTTATATGAAGATAAATTATTTACTACAAAATTATACACAAGAACTGAAAACATAGGAATTTTAGACCAAATAGTATATATATGGAATGTTAGAGAAAATAATTCCTCTATAACAACTTCTTTAACTCCTGAAAATTTTAAAGAAAGAATAAAATCTATTGTCATGCTTTGGGATCATTTGCCTGAATATAAAAAACCAGATATTTTCGCTTTTTTTGTGAATCATGACATGATATTATATGTTAGGAAATTCAAATTTTTCACAGCAAAAGAAAAGAAAGAAGTTTTTGAGCTTATACAAGGATTCTGCAACAAATATGGTAACTATTTATATCCTAAATTAGTTAATAAAACAAGGTTACGTATTATTTATTGTGCTATGGAAAATGACTATGAATCTTTTTTAAAAATAGTTAACACAATATCTAATGATTTCAGGAAATAACATGAACCGTTCTTAGGAGAATGAGGGACAGAAATTTCCTAATCGCACCAATAAAAAACAGATAGAATAGAAGTAAACATTTAATATATATTTAAACATTGATTTTATTACATAATATCTCAAGAAATAACTTTTTGATACAATCAATATATGAAGAAAGGCTTAGAGATTTTTAGAAATCTCCAGTCTAACCTTTTCCAATGAACTAATTTTCTAAGATGTAATTCCTACATAGGGGTCTTTGGATTGCAGTATTTCAGAACCGCGAAGTACAAATAAATAGGCAGTTCCCTTGCTATCAAATGTGATTGATTCAAATTCACGTACAGTACCTAATATTGTATATCCCATATCTTCTTTAGTTAGAGTTCCGTCCATTAATTTATTAATTGGCATACTATAAAATGCACCGTCAGTAAGTATAAATAACCTATTAGTAACTGGGTTTATACCAATTCCTTGTCCAACCGATTTTTTATAAGCTCCTGGACCTCTGCTTATCACAGATGGTGCTTGTTTACCTGTAATTTTATTTCCTGTTATTGTTCCTTGATATATTTTAATAGCACCTGTAGGTAGGTTTTTGGATGCTCCATAAACTATTTCGACATAAAAATTACCATCCTTATCAAATGCTAAATCATGAACTCCTCTAACATATGAGTTACTACCAGTGTTCCACATTTTAAATGAATAGGATTTCACTGGTTTTATTTTATTTGGATCAATTTTTAAGATTTTTAAATTATCAGAGCTACCAGTGTCCTGCCACATGTACAAATTACCATCTTTCGGATTAAGACTTAAAGATTGTCCATGTCCTGTAGTGAAAGTAGGACCTACTTTAACTGCCTTAGCAATTCTAGTTAATTTTGCACTTAATTTTGTGTTACCATTTTTGTAGAGCATACCAATTCTACGTAAGTTTTTAGCACTATCTCCTGATTTATTAAGACCTTCTTTATTTAATATTTTCATATTGTAACGTACTATAAATCCTTTATTACTATTATGCTTGACTAATACAAGAGTATATAAATAATTTCCTTTTATAGCAGATGATTCAACAGTACCTAATGATTTTCCTTTCTTCCAAACTGAAGGTAAGAAATATGTAGTCTTGAAGGTATATCTCGCATTAACGCCTTTTAGGTTTCTAGTATTATAAGTATTTTTTACAGTTTCCTGTGATTTACTAGAGACAAATTTTACTGATCTCCCATAACTTGTAGGTTTTTTAACAGCATCTGGAGCATTAGTTAAATTAACAGTGTATGAACCAAAAGATTTAACGTTAACTTTCCCAACATCAACTGCTGATGCTGAACTAATCATAGCAAAAGCAATACAAATGGTTATTAATAGAATTAATATCGTTTTTTTTCTCATAAACGTCACATTTAATCATTTTTTTAAAAAGTAGCATATAATTAATCATGTGCAGGTGTTCTTGTTTATAGTATTTAAACTGAAATATTTTCCATACAAAGATTGCAATTATCAGTACTTCGTAAAGTAAAGTATTATATTGTGTGGTGTGTATTATTAAGAGTATGAAACAAAAAAATAGCACACCACGTAAGGTATTATTGAATGATGATGTATTAAATTTTTCGGTGAATGTGATTAGAGATATGTTGGGGTTGAAGTCTTCTTCTAATGTTGTGTATAATGATAAAACGATTATTCACCATCTTCTTAATGCTGGTGTCTCTCGAACTAGTATTAGTAATGTTAGTAATACTTGTATTGATGCTCCTTCAGAAGGAACTATTAGATATCGTCTTCGTGATCTCAATTTAGATATGCTTCATCAGAATTTAAATAAAAGTTTGAAGATTCATGGTTTTAAAACTGTACATAACAAATTTAATCAATTTGCTATTGATTTCGTCAACATCCCATACTATGGTAAAGAAGAAAACAGTGGAGACACCATTAAAACTAAACCTAAACAAGGAACTAGTCGATTTTATGCTTATGCCTCCATATACATAATACTAAGAAATAAATGCTATACTCTAGCTATGAAATATATCAGAAAAGGAGAAACTTTAAAAGACACTGTAGACTTTCTAATAAATGAAATCACAACCAATGGGTTTAAAATTAAAGAACTTTTCCTTGATAGAGAATTTTACACTATAGAAATAATAAATTATCTTCAAAATAGAAAAATCCCTTTTATCATACCTTGTGTGAAGAGAGGACCCAGTGGAGGAATACGAAAACTATTAACTGGTAAAAAAAGCTACTCCACTAACTACACCATGCGATCAAAAGGAAATGAAGCCACTTTCCAAGTTAATGTAGTTGTTAAATATTCTAAAGGCAAATATAAAGAAAATGGAGTGAAATACTTCGCATACGCAGTATACAACATGGATTTACCAATTAAAAACACATTTAAAGAGTATAGAAAACGCTTTGGAATAGAATCCAGTTACAGACTAATGAACCAAGCACGAACACATACCACCACAAAAAAACCAGTATTAAGACTACTATATATAGGATTAGGTCTTCTACTAATCAACATCTGGATCTACATCCAATGGACACACCTCAGCACACCACGACAAGGCGGACGCCAAAAAGTAACTTGGACATTCAAAACCATGCTAAAACAAATCAACCGAACAACCGAAGAAAAACTAGGATTCCACAACAAAATAACAATCTAAAAACAACAATCCTCACGGAAAAATTCTGAAAATATACATAAAAAATCCTGAAAATCAAACAAACAAAAACCAATTCAAACAAAACCACAACAGATTCTAACATAACATGAAAAAAACAATCGATAAAAAAAGAACAAAACCCAAAAGATAAAAACAAAAGACACATAAAAGATAAAAATACAAAAACACTTTACGAACTACTGATTATATAATAAATAAGTTTGAAACCTCTAAAATTAGTAATGCAGCTTCATTGTAGATTCAATAAATTATGGATTGTCAAATTTTTTATTACTTTTATTTGATTTATATGACCTAGTAATAATTGTACCAAATACTTACTTCTTAATAAACTAATATTACTACCAATTCTACCTATAAGTTTGAATTAATTTATAAAATTCTTTACTTTAGATAGATTTCACTATTTACAGTTAACTCAAGATATAAATTGAAAATTGTTGTTTAAAACTCTCTTTCAATTGTTGCATTAAACATATTATATATATTATTAGATAATGAGGCAATATTTATTGTTAAAATAATACTAAAATTCTTAGGAACTAAGTTTTTGACACTAATTATGATAATATATTTTTCTAAATATGTATTATTATATTATATTATTGAATTTAAAAATATAACTTATCAATTCATGCTACTGTCATGACAACTTAATTTTAAAATATTTATATATGATGATATTCATATTATACTATATGAAACAGAGAAGAGTAGAGCTTGATGATGAGGAGGATGTTTGTTTAAAAAAGATGGTTAAAAAAGAAA
>NZ_LWMT01000033.1 GCF_001639265.1 Methanobrevibacter filiformis | reverse complement strand
AAAACACATTTAAAAAGTTTAAAACTAAAACACAAAAAATAGACCAAAAAACTAAAACAAAAACTAAAAAACATCTAAAACCATATCCAACAATCATAAACCTTTATTTTAATTATGGATAAACTCCTTTAAATGATAATAGGGATAATAGGTAATGGGTCCTAAGTAAAAGGGGATTGTGATTATTATTCCTAATATTAACCATAAAATAATTATTAAAATCCATGATGGTGTTTTAGCCCCTGTAGATTTTGTTTTATGGAAATATGAACTAATTTTAGCATCTAATTCTTCAAAAATGTTTTTTGATTTTTCTCCATTTACTTCATTGAAGAAATAATTTCCATTGTGTTGGTTAATATATTTAGCACTTTTATAAGCGTCGTAAATTGTGTATATTTTAAATATCAAGCCTAAGGGTATAAATATCAGAGTTAAAATAACTGTAATCACATCAAACAATATTCCTTTTAATATTTGCCCATTATAGAACTGTCCAAAGGTAGAAAAGAAAAATGAAAATAGTGCAGCTAAGACTGGTTTCTTATGGTATTCTATCTGATTATTAGATTTGTTTACATAATGATCCATGAAAAATCTCCTTAAATATTATTCTTAACTATTCCTAAATATTTTTTTTTAAAAGTTTTAAGTTCAAATATAGTATTCAATTATAATGTTTATTAGTATGTTTAAAAAGATATAAATATTTAATTAATTTACTCTCATCATAACGACATACTTTATTATATTAATTATTACAGGTGGTAATTGCATGAAAGCACTTATAAACGGAAAATTCATAGATAAAGACAAAAAAATAGATGTAATCAACCCTTACACAAATGAACTCATTGATAAAGTTCCAATATGTACAAGAGATGATGTTAAAATAGCTATTAGTTCTGCAAAGAAAGCTCAAAATATCCTTAATGATTTTTCAGCATTTAAATTGTCTAATGCTCTTTATAATGCATATGAAAATCTTAAAGATGAACAAAAGAAAATAGCAAAGATGATAACTGCTGAAACTGGTAAGCCTATTAAAGATGCTTTATTTGAAATGTCACGATCTGTTGAAACACTTAAACTTGCAGCAGAGGAATCAAAAAGGATTTATGGAGAATCTATTCCACTTGATGCGGGTCTTGGTGGTAAAGGTTTCTTTGGATTTACTCAGAAATTGCCTCTTGGTGTTGTTGCTTGTATAACTCCATTTAATTATCCTGTTAATTTAGCTATTCATAAGGTAGCTCCAGCTATTGCAGCTAAGAATGCTGTGATATTGAAACCTTCTATTAAAGCTCCACTTTCTTCAATGATGATGGCTGAAATAATAAATGCAGAATTTCCCGCTGGTGTTATTAACACTTTAACAGGTAGAAGTATGGAAATAGGGGATGAACTTACAATTAATAATGGAATAGCTAAAATATCATTTACTGGAAGTGTTCCAACAGGACTTATGATTGCAAATAATGCAGGAATGAAAAAATTAACTTTAGAACTTGGAGGAAACGATCCACTAATTATATTAAAAGATGCAGACATAGAAAAAGCAGTTAAAGGAGCTATTAATGGTTCTTATCTTTATTCTGGTCAAGTGTGTATGGCAGTAAAAAGAATAATTGTTGATAATATTATTGCAGATGAATTTATCCAAAAATTTGTAAATGCAACTAAAAAATTAAAATTAGGGGATCCTTCTAAAATGGATACTGATATTGGACCTTTAATTGATGAAAATGCTGCTAAGATAGTTGAATCTTCATTTATATCAGCAATAGATAATGGTGCAACTGTAGTATGTGGTGGAAAACGAAAAGGAAGTTTTTTTGAGCCTACAATTATTGATAATGTAAGTCCTAAGATGGATATAGTTATTAATGAAACTTTTGGACCAGTATCACCAATAATCAGAGTAAATGGTGTAGAAGAGGCAATATCTGTTGCAAATAATTCAGATTTTGCACTTCAAGCTGGAATTTTTACAGAAAATTTAAAAGAAGGAATGAAATGTTTAAATGAAGTGGAGGCAGGGACAGTATTTTTAAACAAACAATCCACATTCAGAACAGATAACATGCCATTCGGCGGATTTAAATCCAGCGGAATAGGAAAAGAAGGAGTTAAATATGCAGTTGAAGACATGACAAGAACAAAATTAATAGCTATTAATTTAAGATAGTATTTTTAAGGGGTTATAATAGCTATTAATTTAAAATAATATTTATATATGATTAATTTGGTTATTATGGTATTATGGTATTATGGTATTATGGTATTATGGTATTATGGTATTATGGTATTATGGTATTATGGTATTATGGTATTATGGTATTATGGTATTATGGTATTATGGTATTATATTAGTTATTTGAGAAATATTAGTTCTTTAAGAAATTTTCAATTAAATTTCGACTTTCATTAAGAGATTCGATTGGTATGCCCTTTGGAATTTCTCCAAGTTCTCCTTTGATCTCTTTTAGGATTCCTTCTCCATGTCCTAAAAACATTCCTTCACTAGCTATTCCTGTGAATGTTGCTGGTGGAAGCATTGCTATTCCAACTCGATCTCTTTCTTTAACAGTTAAATCATTTGTAACTACTTTAATAGCTTGTTTTCCTATATTTACATTACAAATCATTAGGTTTGGATTCTTATCATGTTTACTAACACTCATTATTTCCCCAACAATAATGTCAATCCCGATTATGGGGTCATTTATAGGTCCAAAATTTAATCTGTCTTTTAAACCAGATATTGTTCTTAGAAAAAATCTTATTTTAGCTATACTTTCTTCTGCTTTGTGTTTTTCATTTTTTGGTGTTTGTCTAAGGAATTCATGGTTCCAATCATCTCCTCCAAGATATCTTATAACTAACTGGTATTTATCTTCTAATGATTTGACTTCGGGGGATTTGGCTAAATCTGCAGGGTCTAAGTAAGAATATGTTAAACTTTGAAAATCACTACTCATACTATTTGCAGTATCTATTGCCATTCTTTTATTCCATCTTCCTCGTAATGTTCCACTGTTCACTGTTCGATTATATAAGTCCAATGCTTTTTGAGCTATTAATATTCTGTAGTCTTTATCTGTATCCCACATATTATTCCTCCAACTAATTATGGATGATTTAAATTATTTTAGTAATATTTCTAGTTATTTTAGTAATATTTTTAATAATATTTAAATTGTATTTTAATAATATTTTTGATTTTTATTAAAATTAATTCTATTTTGTTTTATATATTATGTGTACTCATATAATTTTTTTAGACATTATATGCTTTTCAACGAAAACTATTTATATTATTAATTGAAATATATATAAACAAATAAAAATAATTTAACATTTAATATATATTTAATATACGTTTAAATTAATTTAACATTTTTTATAAATATTACTAATGTTGGTGTATTTTTAATTTGATTTTTTATATTTAAATCCGATTATATTACATTCATCTGTGGTTTATTGATTATAAATGATTTCACTAAAAACATAGAAAAAACATTTTAGGTGAGGTAAAATGGTAGATGTTTCACAACTTTTTGATTTAAAAATTTATACTATTGCAGGACTATATGTAGGTAAAGTTCATGATGTGGTTCTTAACATTAGGCTTGGAACTATAGCTAAACTTCAAGTTAAAATAATTGACTCTGAAAAAAAGAATATTGGATTTGCAGATATATTTAAAAAAGGTTTGCAATTTGTTCCAGAAGATGATGAAATGGAAAATTTTAAAGAAACTTTAATTTCTGTGGATTATGATAAAGTCAGAGCTATTGGTGATATTATGTTAATTGATCCACAAGATTTATTTATTCCTAAAGGACCAGTAGCTACTCAAGAAACTACACCTCAAGGTATAGGTATTTAATTATTATAACATTTTATATATTTCATTAATTTTAATAACTTAGCTATTACTAAAGCATAATAGTGAATATTCATTTTTTATCCTTTTTTATTCATTTTTTCATTGGTTAATTTATTAATCATAACCTTCTTATTTTTTGATTTCTAATTATTAATTGTCAGAATCTATTTTTTATTATTTTTTATTAGTTTTTAGTAACAATTTATATAAATTTATTTATTTTTCATTACTTTTCAAATGCTCTATGATTAATAATAAATTTATAAGGACAAATATATATGATCATGGAAGAAGATTTAAAAATATTAAAAAACATTCAAAAAAGTAGAAATTGGGCTTACTTAACATTAAAAGGATCTAGTGGTGCTGTTAAAAGTTACACAGAATTTAATGATAAATCCTTACGTGAACTACTAAAAGAAGCTGAAAAAGAAGAAATCGAAGGGATAAGATGGAAAGAGAGAAAATTAAAAGAAAGATTAATAAAATATAGGTCTTATTTATATGACAATTATCTTATAAAAACAGCAATAGTCAATTTAAATAGGATAAAAACAATATATAGGCATTTTGAAATCGAACTACATGAACTGCCACATATAAGTGATAAAAATGCAAACCACGCCACACCTATCTACTACAAAGATTTACCTGATCATAACTTAATTAAACTATCATGTGATATAAGTGGACCATTAATGACTGCAATAATATTATTCATGTCAAGTAGTGGATCAGCAAAAACTGAAACACTAAATTTAACAATAAAAGACTTCATAAAAGCAACACAGAGATATCATCATATAGAAAATCTACCAAATGAAAACCCTAAAACCATATTAAATAAAATAATTAATGATTTAATCCCTGAAAAAAACATAATCCCTGAATTTAGTATCATACGACAGAAAACAAACAACCCTTATAAAACATATTGCTCTAACGAAGCTACAAAAGCAATAATGAATTACTTACTAACAAGAACGGATAATTTCAACTTAAATAGCAAATTGTTTAAGACAAACACAGTATATTTCCATGAACGATTTAAAGAAATTAATGAAAAATTAAATATAGAAAAAATAGACGGAAAAAATAGATTCAGATCACATATGCTTAGAAAATTCCATGCAAGCAACTTAAGCAGAAGTAAAAAGAAAGATGGAAGACGACAGCCAGGAATGAAAAAAGAATATGTTGACGCATTACAAGGAAGAGGTAAGTTAGGGACTGATAAATCTTATTTTTTTGATGATTATGAAGACTTAAGAGATAATTATATTGAATATTTAGATCGTATAACTATTTATAGTGAAGATTTTGATTTCAAAACAAAAGAATTTCAAGAATTAGAAGAACAGATGGAAAAAAATTTATTTGAGAAAGACAAGGTTATTAGTAATATTGCTGGTGAAAATATTAAATTAAAAGAAACGATAGCTTCTGCTGAAGAGTTGGAGCGTAGGTTTGATGATGAGATTAAGGGTATAAAGGAATTTCAGGATACTTTGTTAAAAGAGATAAGGGGAAAATAGCATTAATTTTTTAATATTTTAATTTAAAAGGAAATAACAAAATGTCTTATAAAAAATTATTAACTGATTTCGAGAAATTCGAAAAAGTAATGGATGAGCATGACAGTGTTAATGATTATATTGATTTAAGTTCTATTAACTTTTTGAATCCTACTAACTTATTACCTTTACTTAATTATGGTGATGAAAATGAAATTTCAAAGTATATAGTACACAATAATGTGGAAAATTACACTAAAAAAGTTTTAGGAATAATTGATCATAGTCATAACACTATACCTTATATAACATTTAGCAATGATAAAAAGGAAATTGATGAAATCACTTCAGGATTTTATAGTTTACTAGATTCAGCATATGGTGGAGTGAACACTTTAAACTTTATGATATATGAAATTATTAACAATATGTTTGATCATTCTGATTTTAGTATTGGTCGTGCATTAGCTCAATTATTCCCAAAGAATAATTATACTGACATAAGTTTTATGGATAATGGTGTGTCAATACCAGGGAGATTTGAAAAATGTGGATTTGAATTTGAAAATGATTGTGATGCTATTTTTCAAGCTATTAATGGTAAATCTAGTGACCTTGAAAAAGAAAATCGTAGAGGAACTGGTCTTAACAGCACAATAAACTTAGTTACAAATGGTAATAAAGGTTCCATACTTATTGCTTCAAGAAATGGTTTGTGTTATATAGATGAAAATACAAAGAAATATAAACAACTAAATAATAATTATATATATGGAACATTAGTGAGTTTAAGAATTAAAAAAGTTAATGTAGATTATAGTAAGTATATGGGTAAAATTGAATTATAGGAGGCTGAAAACATGATTAATGAAATAAAGTTGGCTGATACCATTAACAGTAATTTAGGTATGCGATTTGCAGCAGAAGATCTTTTTAATAATTTAATCAATGATGCTCCTGAAATTGTAATGAATTTTGAAAATGTTAATTTTATGAGTAGGTCTTTTGCTCAGGAGTATGTTTATCAAAAAGAAAAAAATAATTCTATTACTATTATTGAAAAAAACATGCCTCAGAATGTGAAAGAAATGATTAATATTGTTATTAGTTCACTTGATGATTAATTAATAGCTATTATTTTTTTTAATTAAATATGAATATTATATTAATGCATTTAAATAAGTGAATATAAACTGTTATATTAAAGGTGATGATTATGACAATAGTAATGGAAGAAATAATAAGACCAGATTTATTAAAAAGAATAGAATTACGAGCAAAAAAAGAGAATATAACCGAAGAAAAACTTCTAAATGAGTTTATAGAAGAAGGATTGGAAAAAAGAGAACATGAAACTCTTAAAGAAAAAGTAAAATGTATGAGTATTAACAATCCAACCAATAAATTAAAGTTTGAAGACTTAAAAGGAATAATTAAACTTGATGAAAGAACAAATGCAGTTGAATTAAAGAAACAAGCTCATATCAAGGATTAAAAACAATGATTTTCTTAGACACTTCTTTTTTAGTTGCTTATTTCTTTGAAAATGACGATTTCCACGAGAGAGCTGTAGAAGTAAATGAAAGGATTAAAAATGAAGAAAAAGTTATCTCGAACCTTGTTATATCAGAAGTTTTAACTGTTCTTATTGGCTGTGCAATAATTAATTTTTCAGTTGATGGATGACAGTGAATTTTCTTAGTTGTGGTTAGATTGTAAATTATTTTTTGTAGTTTTTTTTATTTGTTGTCTATGTTTTTCATTGAATATCTATT
>NZ_LWMT01000032.1 GCF_001639265.1 Methanobrevibacter filiformis | reverse complement strand
TATTAAAATATAATTAATTTAATCAAATATATTTTTAATAAAAAAAATTAAGAACTTTACAAGGATCACTATTAATAAAAAAAACTTGAGTTATGAATTTTATTTTTTAACTTTAGCATATATTTTAAATAAAGTTTGTATTTAATTTTTAAAAACATAAATTTATAAAGTATAAAAAACATATTAATATATGTATTTATTTATATATTAGTTTTTAGTAGCTATTATTAATCTTTAAAGGGAACATATAAACTTTAATTTAAGTTTAAAAACTATTAACTTTACTAATATTTAATTTACCAATGATTTTAACAAGTTTAATATTCATTAAAAAGATTAAATTTACTATTATTAATTCTAGGTGATAAAATGGGGAAAAAAGATAAAATATCATTACCTTCATCAGGTGCAGGTCTTGTAAGATATTTTGATGAAGAAAGTAACGGACCAAAACTCTCTCCTGAGCATGTTGTAGCTATTACAGTTATATTAGGAGTTTTTTGTTTAATTCTAAGATTCGCAGCTCATAGCCAAGGCTATTAATCTGTAAGTTTTGATTAACATCAATTTATTTTATTTATTTAATATTTATTTTTAATTATTTGTTACTATTTATTAATTTTACTTGCGAAATTACTTTGAGATATTTTAAGATCATTTTAGATCTGTAGTATTACATTATTGTCATTATTGTATGAATCTTTCAGGATTTAAAGGTAATTATATGAACAATTTATCTCTGGATATTAGCATGTTCTCTACTATTTGATTTTCAGAGATTTTCTCCTAATTTAACAGCTATTTGTTACTTTTTCTATTTCGCATTTCATGTCTATTCTACTTCCACCTATTTTTAGTTTTACTTCTTTAATAGCTAAGCCTATTATGATTATGTTTACATCGCCATAAAATTCATAGTATTTTTTTTCTTTTATTTGATTTATAGCATCATAACTTAATGTTTCAATATCTCTATTCTTTTGTTGTGTATATTTAACTTCAATTACGATTACATTACCCTTTTCATCATAGAAAGGAAAATAGCTATCTTCTTCAATAGCTATATCTAACCTACCACTAAACATGCTTATTTCGCTATTAGTGTTAAATCCTAATGATTTCATTATAAAGTAGATTAAAGTTTGGTAATATTTCCAGTTTCTTATTTTAAGTTGGTAAGGAGTGTTTACAATCTCTTTTTTCAGATATTTAATTAATAACTCACATTTTCCATTTTTAAGTTCTTGCCAAATTTCCTTTCTTTTAGATGCAAAAGTATTTTCAGCTTTATTTAAGAAGTTATTAAAGAGATTTTCTGTAATTGATTCTTCAACTTCATTATTAGGTATTTTTAATGTATAAATTGGTTTTCCATTTTCGTATTCTTTTTTAACGATTGTTAAATAGCCTGATTGAAAAAGTAAAGGAATTTGTTTAAGATTTTTAATGTCAAAAGTTTTAAATTCTGATGTAGATAAAGTTAATTGTTTAAATATATTTCCAATGTTGAAATCTTTTTTTAATAGCTTAATTAAAAAATTAGGAGTTCCAGATTCAAACCAGTAGTTATTAAACTCATCATCATTGAAAAAATTCATTAAAGAATATGGATTATAAAGAAAATTTTCACCATCCCATGAATAACCATCATAATGATGTTTAATAAGTTTTAAAGTTTCATTATAAGTATTACCACTTAAATTAGCATAATAATCTATAAATTTTTTAAAATATTTTTCAACTTCCTTATCAGTGTAGCCACAAATAGTTGAATAGTCACTATTTAAAGTTAAGTCGATTAAATTATTAAAATCAGAGAATATTGAGACTTTAGAGAACTTTGTAATGCCTGTTACAAAAACAAATTTAAGTTTACTATCAGCACTTTTTAATGTACCATAGAAATTCTTTAATTTTTCTTGAAATTTAATAGCTATGCTTGTATCAACAATCTTATTTAGTATAGGCTTGTCGTACTCATCAACCAAGACAACAACCTCTTGTTTATAAAGTAAATAGACTTCTTCTATTAGCTCTGAGAACTTATCTTTGGAAGATTTAGAAATAAGGTTTATAGAAAAATTTTTAGCTATTCTATCTAAATGAATACTTAATGATTCTTCAAATGATTCAATAGTTTCATCATCAATATCATTTAAATCAATAAGTATAATTGGATAAGTTTCACTCCAATTCCACTTATCATAGATATAGGTACCTTTAAATAATTCTTTATTACCTTCATAAAGTTCTTTTAAAGTGCTTATAAGTAATGATTTTCCAAATCTTCTTGGACGAGAGAGAAAATAATATGTTCCATTGCGATCTATTATGTTTTTTATTACTTTTGTTTTATCAACATAGATCTTATTTTTCCTTATTAATTTTCTAAAATCAGCCACATCAACTGATAATTCTCCTTTCATATTCATTTTCAATCCCTCCTTCTCAATTTATCCTTAAATTATTAATCATTAGTTTATGGAAGATATTTAATAATTCTTAGTAATTATTAATTTATATTTTATTTGTAATAAATTTATTTGTTTGAAAATTATGCCAATATTTTGCATCCTGAGAAACTTATTATTAGATTTTAATATAAAATACATAATAATTATTACTAATTATTAGTACATTTTAATCTATCATGTTTTTAAGGAAATGACAACCTATTATTTTATTAAATTTAATAAATTCTATTTATTCCTATTTATTCTTTTTTTATTATCAAAATAGAATCAAAAGGTGATTTTATCTAAGTAGAGATTATAATGGTTTTAATTCTAAAAGAACAATTTCAGCATTAGTTCCTAACCTCATTGGTGGAGCTAATGTTCCAACACCATCAGTTACAGATAAATAGCTATTATCTTCTTTGTACAATCCTCTAAGATAAGGAAAAACTAATTTTACAAAGAAAGTGAATGGATAAAACTGTCCACCATGTGTATGTCCAGATAATTGGAGATCAAAACCTATTGATCTAAAATATTCCCATCCTGCAGGAATATGATTAACAATCAAATTTGTTCCACTGGCATCATAATCATCCAATCCAGATGCTTTGGATTCTTCAAGACCTATACCTAAGTTCTGATTTCTACTACTTGTTGTAAATGGAAGACCATAAATGTTTAATCCTTTGAATTCTATTTTTTCATCTAATAATACTGTTATGTTTGCATTTTTTGAAGCATTAATAACATTATCAATTCCAGGATATATGTCATGATTGCCTGGTGTAAATATTATTGGTATTTTAGATTTTTTAAGAGGTATGAATGATTCATTATGGATTTTACAAGTTCCATCTGCTAAATCTCCAGATATAATAGCTATATCTGCCTCAACACTACTAATTTTATCTGCAACATCCTTTAAAAGTTTATTATTTCTAATAGAACCTATATGTAAATCAGAAAGGTGTAATATCTTAACTTCTTCTTTTAAATTAGCTATTTTAAGTGTATATGGAGTTATGACAATCTTATGAGCTTTAATATAAGCATAGATAGATAAAATTGGAACTATGCTTAAGTAAATAGCTATTAATATTTCATTTGGAATTTTAAAGGCTAAATTAATAATATAAATAGCTAATGTTAAAAATCCATACATTAAAGCCATCCATTTCCATACTTCAGTTATTGATAAAAGTGTTCTTGTTATTATAGTTGATTTCATTGTTTCTATAAACTGTGGAACATAATTAAGGATTAAAATAGCTATTACAATTCCAGTAAGAGAGTATCCATTTATTCCACCAAAGAATGTACTAATTCCACCAAGTAATAAGTAAAGGTATAGGCCATAAACAATAATCTGTGGAATTGCCATCATAACAAATCTTCTTTTTAATAAATCCATAATATCTGACCTTAAGTGTGAGTATAAATAGCTTAATTATACTATAGACAATTATACTATAGAGCTTTCATTAAGTAGTTTAACAAGTATATAATTATACATAAATGATTTTTTAATATCAGCTATTTCTTTTAATTTCTTATCATCAATCATCACATTTTCTATTTCTTCATGGTATTTATTATAATCTAATTTAACTCTAAGTCCATCCATTTGGCTTGTGACAGGTATTGGAGATGTTACTGCTTTAATAGCTTCGACTTGTTTTTCTATCTCATTTTTAACAAGTATCGATGGAACTAAGGGAGGGTCAAATGCCATTTCTCTTCTTTTATTATCCAGCATCTTTTCTACAACTTCTACAAGTTTTCTAAGTGCTCTGATATTCTCTCCTCTTTTAAGTCGTCTTGGTATTCTACCTAACCCTGATACATATGCATCCGCACCATCTAAATCATTTACATCAATTTCTGGTGCTCCTGTAACGATCACTGGAATGTCTATATCATTATAAAGGAAATATTTATCTATTATACATTGTTTAAAACTTCCAAGTGCAAAAATAGCTATATCGTGTTCTTCAATTAAGTATTTTTCTTCTTGTGTTATTCCAGCTATTCCTTTTCCTGCTCCTCTTGAAAGTCCTATCATGTTGTCTTTAGCACCGAACCGTCTAAGATATTCTGATATATCACATGCTGCATGAGGCAGATGGTGTCTTGCAAGTGTTGGAGAGACAATAGCTATTTCAGATCCTGCCATTGGAGCAAATGTAATTTCTCCAAGTAACTCTTTAGCCTTTTCCTTTATTTTATCTACATCATCAATAGGAATAGCCATATTTAAAACTAAATCCATTTGTATAATATTTTCTTGAAGAATGAAACCTCCTAAATCTTCTATAAGTTCCTTAATCTCTTCACTTTTGTAAACTCCACCAGTATATGTCAAAGTTTCATACATTTAGCTATCTCCTAATTAGACACTGATTTTGCAAAAGGATAAAAGATAAAAAAATCTTTTATCTAATTTTTAAATCTTAAATTTAAAAAAATCAAAGATTTGCAAAATCTTCTATCAAACAATTATATTGATCAAATATTAATTATATTAAATTTATGATTAAATTCCTTATTTAGTTTTTATTTATTTCTATTTTTTTTATAAGTATATTATTACTATTTTATCTATTTTATATTGTTGTTTTTTTATATTGTTATTTTTTCACAAAGTTTTAAATATTACTTTTATTAAATTTATTATTACTAAAATTATTAATATTTTTAATTTTAGTAACATCTTACATAGTACTAACTTAAATATATTATTTGATAAACCTATCTTCAATTAATCAAATGTTTAATTAATCAAATATTTTATTAATAAACTTTTCAAGTAAATGTTTTAATAAATTATTCGATAAACCACTATTGAAACTTATAGCTAAAATATATTAGCTATTAAAATGAAATGACAGTTAATAATTCGTGCACAGTGAATTGTTGATTGGAGAATTATAAGGGAATTAGTTAATTTAATAAATTGTTGGTATAATAGGTGTGAAATGAATGGATATAGAATATATTACAAGGAGTAAAATAGATAGTTTTGATGAAAAATCTCTTGAAGAAATTTTAGCAGAATATATTCTTGATTACAAAGACATAACTTTGGAAACTTCTCGTAAAATGGCTGAAAGTGTTATAGAAGAGGTTAAAAATAGTTTAAAAATCAGCCAAACTAATGATGAGTTTTTAAAGGATTTGATAGCTATTCCTGAATCTGGCATAGCTATGGGTGAAATGGGAGTAGGATCTCGTGGAGCTGGAGATTTCTTTGTACATAGGAAAATAGCTGAAATTGTAGATAGTACAAAAACAAGCTCTCTTGTAAATCCAACAGCACAAGACGATGGCGGAGTTGTAAAAGCATCAACTGATAGTGGAGAGTTATATGTAACAACTGCAGTTGATGGAATACATTCTAGACTAAGTGAATATCCATTTCTCGGAGGATTTCATGTAACAAGAGCATCACTTCGTGATGTTTGTGTTATGGGAGCAGATCCAGTAGCCATTATTAGTGATCTTCATCTTGCAGATGATGGTGATGTTGGAAAGCTATTCGACTTTACAGCAGGGGTTGCAGCAATATCAGAGCTTATTGATGTGCCAATTGTAGCAGGAAGCACATTACGTGTTGGTGGAGATATGGTTCTTGGAGATCGTCTTGTTAGTGCAGTAGGTTCCATTGGAGTTTCAAAGTATCCTCCAACAGCAAGAAAAAGAGCAGAAAAAGGAGATATAATACTTCTTACAGAAGGCTCAGGTGGAGGAACAATAACAACAACAGCTATTTATAATGGCTTTTTCGATGTTATATGGGAAACAATAGATATAAGCTTTATAAAAGCTTCAAATGCACTTATAAAAGACGATTTAGTTAAAGATATCCATGCAATGACTGATGTAACTAATGGTGGTCTTCGTGGAGATGCTCATGAAATCTCTGAGACAACAGGACTGGGTTTAGAGTTTCAACATGAAGCTATTAAATCCATGGTTAATCCAAAAGTGCTTAACATGCTAGAAACTCTAGACATAGATCCTTTAGGTGTTTCAACTGATTCATTGATGTTGATTGTTCCAGAAAATAAAGTAAATGAAGTTAAAAAATCAGTACTAAATGCTGGAGTTAAAATAGCTGAAATTGGAACAGTTGATAATAGTGGAATAGCTAGAATGAATAAATCAGATGGGACCATTGAAGAACTCAAACCATTATTTAGAGAAGCAGCATACACAAAAATAAAAAAGCTTGTTGGAGAAACAACTCCAGAAGACTTTGAAATCATGAAAGAAAAAGTTCAAAAAGCAGCAAACAATGCAATAAAGAAAAAGGATGATGTTGTGAATTATATAAATCAAAATTAATAAATTAATAAATAAATAATCAAATATAATCAAATAGCTACTCATTAGCTATCAGTTAATAGCTATTCGATAGTTAATAGCTATTCGATAGTTAATAGCTATTCGATAGTTAATATCTATAATAATTTATTGTATTTTAATTTTATTATTACTTTTTCTATTTCTACTAGTTTTAGGTGTTATTGGCTGTGCAATAATTATTTTTTGATTCTTTTTAGTTATGCTTAGTTTTAAATATTATGGGGTGTAATATATTATTAATGTTTTTTAGTTTTTGTTGAGTTGGTGTTTATGGTTTTGCATGAAGATAGTATTGGTCAGGTGTTTTTACTTCCTTTGAATTTGAGGGACTTTATTCCAGATAATCATATTTGTTTTTTTATTGAGG
>NZ_LWMT01000031.1 GCF_001639265.1 Methanobrevibacter filiformis | reverse complement strand
AATAGATATTCAATGAAAAACATAGACAACAAATAAAAAAAACTACAAAAAATAATTTACAATCTAACCACAACTAAGAAAATTCACTGTCATCCATCAACTGAAAAATTAATTATTGCACAGCCAATTTAAGTTTAAAAAAAATAGGATTACATATTTAATGAACAGTGCTTTTAAAAATAATTAATTCAAATTATGGTTTTAAGTGTTTATTTAAACACTGCATTACTGTAATGGAGAATTATTAAAGACATTAGTTCAAATATTTTATACCTAGTACTATAATTATGACAATTGTAATAATAAAATCCTTTTGTTTAATAATAGTATTTAAACTAATCTATTTACAAATTTCACTCCATAAATCATTAAATGCTAGTTTAGGAGATTTTTGATTAACTACAACATCATATACGAAGTCTACAATAGCACTATTCATAGAATAGTTATCATGAATCTTTTTAATGGCCATTATAGAATTTTTACCTTCAAAAACAACTCCAGAAGATTTTTCATCAATAATTAGTTTCTGACCATATAACATTCCAAGTGTATGATTTCTACTTTCCTGTGATATTGAGGTAAGAACAAAATCCCCAAAACCACAAAGATTATCTAATGTAGATTTTTTCCCTCCAATTTTAGAAATAAATTCTTTAGATTCATTGAATCCCTTATTAAGAATAGCAAATCTTGCATTTTCATTTATATTCATGCCTTCACAGATACCATAAGCTATAGCATTTATATTTTTAATTATTCCACAATATTCTATACCATCTATATCTTCAATGATCTCTACCTTAAATTCTTTAGTTTCTAGCACTTCTTTAACAATTTTAAGATTTTCTTCATTTCTTGATGCTATACTAGTAGCAGTTGGTAAGTTCAAGATGATTTCAGATGCAAAATTAGGTCCAGATAATACCACATAATTTTCATCGTAATATTCTTGAATTATTTCCCCCATAGTTTTTAATGATGATTCTATTCCTTTTGAAGCAGTGATTAAAATAAAATCATTTATATTCTTATTTTTCATTTCTTCAAGTGTTTGCCTAAAAACTGATGATGGTACAGATATTAAAATAATATTACAATCTTTTAAATCATCTAATTGTGAAGTAGCATGAATATTTTTATTTAATTTAGTGTTAGGGAAATAGTCTAAGTTATAGTTATGTTCTCTTATTGTTTTAGCAACTTCTTCCCTTCTTGAATATAATATAACTTCCTCAACATTTTGGGATATTATTTGAGAAATTGCAGTTCCAAAATTCCCTGCTCCCATTATTCCTACTTTCATGATTATCATTCCTTTAACAAACTTTCCGATGTTATTAACCTATTCTATTATTATTACTACTTCTATTATTTTTTATTTTATTATTACATCTAATTATTTTTTTGAATGTTTTTTATATCTCTGCTTAATATTATTAAAGGAATAAAGCAATTCATCAATAGGTTCTTCATCTAATTTTAAGAAGAATTCTGTTCTTCTACGATTTAAAACAATAGAATGTTTATGATTATTAGCAAAAGCTTTTTCCATATTTTCTTCTTTTAGTTTTAATTGAGGTTTAATTTCATTGAATAGCGAGTTACCTTTTGAAGTGTTTGTTATTATTAGAGAAACACCAAGATCATCTTTCATTGACTCCTCATACTTTTCAATACCCCAGAAGTCGGCAATAGTTATATCTCCAGGTCTGTTTTCATATACAAACTCACATTCCGAGCAACAAGGTCTTGGAAATAGACTTGTTTGAAATCCTCTATTGTAATTGTTATATCTACCATTTTCCCTTATTGTTTTTCCACTTCTAAATTTAATAAGAACGGAAGGATTATTCCAACCCATTGTTTTGTCTTTAAATTTAAAATCAATAACCTTATCATTAAACTTATCTTCTAAGTAAGATATATACTTTTTAAACACTTTAGGAGAAGGGTTAGAATGACATAATATTTCAACTAAATATAAATTATCATGATACTTATTCAAATAAGATTTTAAACCTGCTACTTGACAAGGAACACCTGTAAACATAACCACTTTGCCTTTATCTAGTAAGTCTTTTATTTTAGGAAATAAATCAGATATATCACTTTTAACATATTTAGAACCACTAAAATCCTTAGATTCTTCCAAATTTTTTACAATATCATGTTTCACTTCCATATCATCAGTATATTTTGCACCAACAACATAACCTCCACTGGAAATTATATTTTTTGACAAAGACAGGAATAGTCCTCCTGATGATGCATAAGCACGATTATTAGAATATTTATTATATCCTGCAAAGACTTTTTGAATATTGGTGTTCTTTTCCATAAGTGTATCATTTGAATAGATACAGATTTTTCTGCAGATATTACAATGTCCACAAAGGTTTTCATTAATTTTTGGATAAACAAATCCTTCATTATCAGTTATCATTTCTATAGCATTGTCAGGACAAATTTCTTTACATGCATAACAACCATAACATTTAAATTTATCATTGTCATCTAGATAGCTAAGGTTTAAATTAATATTAGCCTTTTCTTTTTTAATTAAAGATTTTTCTAGAAATTCTAGTGACTTATCCTTTAAAACTTTTAATTTTGACTCTACATTAGCATAATCTATTTTTATATTATTTATATCTTTAAATTCATCATAATTATAGAATAATACTTGTTCAAGTCCTAAACTCCCGATTAATTCTTCTACTCTTTGAGGAGTTTTAGTATTTGGAACAGTTACAAAGGTTTTATTATATATAATTGAGAAAACAACCCCATGAAAAGAATTTGTAACTACATATTTTGCATTCTTAAGGACTCCTAAAAATTCTTTAGGACCTATAAATGGTACAGATCGAAGCTGATCTTCAAATTTTTTATAGGGTCTGTTAAAAATTATAGGTAAACCTTCTTTTTCAGATATTTCTTGAGCTATTTTTATTATTTCTTCATTATTTTCTAAGGTATATACAAAAATATACTCTTTATCTTTTAAATCCATATCAACTTTTAAATCATCATAATATTTTCTCTCTAAAAGTAGTGTTGGATCAATTACAATATCAATATCTTTATCGCTACATTCACTTAGTGATTTAAGAGACGATTTCTCTCTAATCGAGATATCATCTAGGTTTTGAAGATAATGTTTAAACAATGGAATATCATAAATATCTACATTATCAGAACCTATACTAACACCATAACTAATTTTTTTAGAATTATCTGGAGCGAATTTTAAAAAATAAGCAGGATTTAAACCTTTTGTTATAGCATGATTCCATACTTGATCACTTCCAGTTATAAAAAAGTCAAACTCTAAGTTAGCATCAACTATTTCATGAAAAGTTTTATAAGTATCTGTAAGGTTAAAATTATCTTTCATAAACTCTTCAAAATTTTCAAATTTCCTTATCTTAAACCTATTTTTTGTATGTAACCCTATCCTATGTTTATAAAATTTAAAATCTAAATACCCTCTTCTTTTTCTACGAAATGGATTGTATACATTATCAATCACGTTAGGTCGAAAGTTAATAATCTTAACTTCAAATCCCATTTTTTTAATAGTTTTTTGAAGTGCATATGTTTGTAACATTGCTCCATAATTATGAGCTGAACTAAAAGTTATTATCCCAACATTCATACTATCACATTTCATTTATTTAATCCCTATATTAAATAATCTTGAGCTATAGCTAGTTAATTCCATTGCTATCAAATTAAACGTTTAATTGTTATTTTAAACTTGTTTAACAAACTTTTAAAAACGAAAAATCAAAGATTTCTCTAAATTTCAGTCACGAAATAAAAGTTTAAGAAAATCAAAGATTTTCTAACTTAATAAATTAAGTTTCGTCGCATGATATTTCCTAAATAATCACTTTAAGCACATTAAATGTTTTTATTAAATATGTGTCATGAATTTAATAAAAAAATTTCTAAAAAAATTCTTTATTTTTACTTTTAAATTAATCTCAAATAAATGTTAAGACTATTTTTCTTAAATGATTATCAGTAATTAGTTGCATCATTTAAACAATTCTTCAAATTGATCATGTATATTTTGATTATATTCTTTGTAATCTATGTTAAGTTTAGAAATTCTGCCTTCAAAATAATCATTTATACCTTTACAGATACCGTTTTCAGAATTTTCCACTAGCAAACCATTATATTTTTCCATGAATGTTTTAGGACCTTTTATATCAGTTGAAAAAACTTTAATTCCTAATATATCTGCTTCCAAAAGAACTAATCCTAAACCCTCATAAAAGGAAGATAAAATAAATAAATCACAAGATTTTAATATTGGAAATGGATTGGACATATAATTTATTATTACTACCCTAGAATAGCATTCTAAACTCTCTGCATATTCAAGAGTTTTTCTATACAATCTACCATATCCTCCAATAATTATAAGATATACATCTTTATTTCTTTTATAATATTCATTGAAAACCTTTAAAAGTCTTAAATGTCCTTTTTCATGAGAAAATCTACCTATTGTAATAAATTTATGGGAGTTACTATTTAGTATATCTTTTAATTCATCTAACTCAACATTTGATTTAGTAATTTCGTCAAAATGAATAGGGAGCTTAGATTTTTCTAAAATTGATTCATCAGAAATGAAATTTTCAACAACATAAACATTATCCATATTTCCTTTAATCTTTAAAGTTGGTTCTTTAAGATCTTCACTAACAATAGCTATTTTATCATAATCATTGTATGCATCTTTTAATGTTAAGAAATGTTGATTTTTTTTAGTATTTAGTTCTTCAACTAAATCATTATGTGCATAAATAACTCTTTTAGTATCAAATCTTCTTAAAAGAGAAGTTATAGCTTGTTCATAACCTGTAAAATGAACCACCATGTCAAATTTTGTGTTGTAATAATGCTTCTTTATATTCCTTTTAAAAGATTTATCTAATTGTTTCACTATAGCTGAGTTTGATTTATTAAGTTTATAATATGTAAAATATGCTAATGCCTCTAAAAAGTTATAATTGTTCTTATCATTAATTGGAATGTAATCTACTTCTCTTGTAAGTTCTGAAACTGTTAGTGAGTATCTTCTAGTTTTTTTCATCCTAAAAGACAAGAAGTAATTTCGTTTATCTAAATCTATATTTTCAAGTAAACTAAACATAGAACTAGTTATACCATTTTTAGCTAAATTTCCAGAATAAAAAAGTACATTTTCTTTACCATTATGTTTAATTTCTTTTATATGAACTTTATCGTCTTTTTTGTTAGATATTATAAAATCACAAAGGTATTTAGGAGAATCAATATCTTCATATGAACAGAATTTTTCAATGAATTCATCATCATTATAATTTTTTTCAGAATTTATCTCATTGATCAAATCTTGAGGGTTATAAACTTTAGGAAATGGCAGGTCCTCTAAATCCATATAAAGCCCATGTTCTTCACTATATTTTGATTCATCATAAGGGAATAAAATTATTTTATTTCTTGTTACTGCAAAATCAAAAAATATGCTAGAATAATCAGTTATCAAAGTATCTGCAATATTTAAGAACTCATAAGTTTCATAAAATTCTGGAAAAACTTTAATATGATTATAAATCTCACAGTTTATGGAGTATTTTACAAATGGGTGCAATTTAACATAAAATATTTGATTATTATGAAGCAATGAATCTATTGCTGAAAGATAACTCTTTAATTCTTCAGTGAATTCTTGTGATTTTAATTCTGTAAGTGCTCCTCTATATGTGGGCATATATACAATAATTTCTTTATTTTCTAATCCTAATTTAAATTTTAGACTTTTCCGAGCTTCATCATTTAAAAATATGGAATTACGAGGATATCCCATATTTAGAATTTTTGCATTAGTGAGATTTCTTAGCATGTATGCATCAATCATGTGTTTTTCCATGTATTGACTTGGATACAGCAAATAATCAGCCATTATAAAGTTTTTTTGAACATTTCCTAAAGCGTAGGCTCTTCTCGGGACATCTCTCCCCAATTTTTTAAGAGGAGTTCCATGCCACAAATTTACATAAATTTGAGAGTCTTTTTTAATAAAGGAAGATGGAAATGTTGAGTCATTAAATAAGTACTTCCCACTAAAGAGATATTTATAATATTTTAAAGTTCCAACTTCACAAAATTCAATATTAGAGATATTATGGTTTAAAAAAAATTTATCTATATTTTTAAGATTATTTTTTCTAATAGGTAGAACAACTTTAAAGTCCTTAAATCTTTCATCAGATAGTTCTTTTAAAAGATAGAATATATTACCTCCAATATCCTTCCCATTTTTAGATTCTACTACTATTAATTTTTCATCAATTTCTAGGTTGTTATAATATCTAATTAAAATACTATCTTTTATAACATTATGTGTTTCACGTTTTAATTTTTTAAATAATCGTTTGGATTTAATATAGAATTTCTTCATAAACTGAGCACCACTAACAGATCTAATGAATTAAATGAGACATGATATTAAATAATATTAAAAGTTGATATAGTATATTCCAAAAGCTTTGTAACATATGTAGCAAATTTAAATGTTCAGAAATATCACCTAAAAAACCTTTAAATTCAATTTAAAGTATTTTCCATCATATTTTTCATGAAAATTAAAATGATTATAAGTCACATTTTTTGAGCAATGTACTAATACAAAAAACAATATTTTAATTTAATATATAAAATATCTATATAATTTTATAATTCTAGTAAATCTAACTATGTTAAAATAGTTACAATTCTAATGATTAGGAAGTTATATATCAAATTAAAGCTATAGAACTTCCAAAAACCTATTTTCTATTTTAAAAAATAATACTTTAAACTTTAAATATTTTTCAGAAGATTAGTCATGCAAATAAAGAAATATTAAAGAGTATTGATTGAAAAAATAATGATTAATATAGGTTTTTGAATATTTTCACTAGATATTAATCTTTAATATATGTTATTATAAATATATAAAATCTTTGTCAAAAATTTAAATAAATGGATATTGTGATATGTTCAAATTGTTGTTGGTTATTTATTGGAGATTATCCATGATTAAAATAAAGGTTTATGATTGTTGGATATGGTTTTAGATGTTTTTTAGTTTTTGTTTTAGTTTTTTGGTCTATTTTTTGTGTTTTAGTTTTGAACTTTTTAAATGTGTTTTTTATGATTTGAAGATTTTATTTGATTGTTTTTCTTTTGATTTGTTTTTTCTGTTGTTTTTTTCTATTTTTGGTCTAGTGTTTGGGTGATTTTAGTGTAAGGATGTTTG
>NZ_LWMT01000030.1 GCF_001639265.1 Methanobrevibacter filiformis | reverse complement strand
ACATAAAATTAAACAAACTAAAAACAATAAGAACAACTAAAAACAATTCAACAAAACCAACAAAATATTAAAAAAAACTCACATAAAAACACAAAAAATAAAGAAAAAATCAATAAAATAGAACAAATAAAGAAACATTAAATGCGAATCCTCAATCCTTTTTCAATTCTTGAGTTTTTTAATAATGGAGTTTTTGGTAACTATTGGTTTGATACAGGAACACCTAAATTACTTGTAGATATTATTGATAAAGAAGGAATTAATAAGGATGTACTAATAAATAAGGGATCTACTTTCTCAGGAACATTTCCCAGCTTTAAACTTGAAACCTTAGACTTTGCAACAGTGCTTTTGCAAACAGGTTATTTAACAATAAAAAGTAAAAGTGTCGTTCTTGGTGAATCAACAGAGTATAAATTAGGAATTCCTAATAAAGAAGTTTATGATTCACTATTTGCTTATATATTAGGATATTATACTAACTATGATGAAAGTCAGGTTAAACCAATGACAAATGATATGTTGAATTACATATTGAATTTAGATGAGCTGAAATTACAAAGATCATTTGAAACTTTACTTCATAAAATTCCAAATTTGTTATATGGAAAGCTTAAGAAGGAATTTGAAGCACATTATCAAATTTTAGCTATTTCTTGGTTGCAATTATTAGGTTTTGATATTGAAGGAGAACTAATGACAATCAAAGGAAGAATGGATGCTATATTAAAACAAAAAGACAATGTTGTAATTATTGAGTTTAAGTTCAGCGAAATAGAATCTATGGATAATATGTTAGATGATGGATTAAGTCAAATTATAAAAAATGAGTATTACAAACCATATCAAGATAAAAATGTTATTTTACTTTCAGTAGCATTCCAACCACGAAATGTTAAATGTAAATTATTAAGTCTAAAAAAAGCTTTAAGTTTATATAATAATAAAATATAGTGTTTTATTTAAAAAATAATAAATATGGTCATTAATAATACTGATTATTACTGTATTGATAGTTGCTTTTTTTGGTGTAGTTATATCCATAACCATTATCTTGATAATAATTGTTTTCCTGATTATTGTAGTAGGATTGGTTTTTTGTTTTGTTGTATGTGTAATTTGTGTTGTTAGTGTTGTTTGTTGTATTATTTTTGATTATAATTGGTATTTCTTTACCCTCTAATGGTTTAAAATCCTCATCACTTACTATTGTTAATTTATTGTTTGATTCATCAGTAGATGCGAGGATATCTTTTTGTAAATATTCTTTTACTTGGTTTTCTGTGTATGATGCTACAGCAGTGCTTGCTCCAAGTGCAATAATAGCTATTATAATTATTACTATGAAATTAGCTTTTTTTATAGGGCTCATTAAATCACTCATATGCTTAATTCATTATTATTTGTTATATGTTTCTTTGTATATATAATTATCATATTTGTTAATATATTTCATTATCATATGAACATATTTTTTCCACACTTTTTCCATCATAACCATAATATTTATATACTTCAAAAACAACATTATTATATCGGAAGCAGGATTCCGACTTCCGTCATGATTGATAAAAATTGAGATTAATATTGAAAAATTACTAAAAGATCAAATGATTGTATTTAATTTAGATTTTTAGCTATTTCTATTAAATCATAGTAATTAAATTTGCTATGGTCCTTAAAATTGTAGTAATAGCTATTTAATCTAAATTAATCTATTAATATTTCTTTCAATAGTATAAATCTTATATTTTGATTCATAATTTTAATTTAAAGATTAAATCTTATATTTTGATTCATAAATTTAATTTGAAAATATTTTAAAAATTTAGTTAATTTAATAAATTATATAATGTAAAAGAGGATTTTTTATGGTTGATATTTTGAATTCTGGAGACACTGCATGGATATTAATATCTACTGCACTGGTCTTTTTAATGAGTATTCCAGGTATTGCTCTATTTTATGGAGGATTATCTAAGCAGAAAAATGTTTTAAACACAATGTTCCTGTCATTAATTGCATTTGCAATTGGGGCGGTTATTTGGGTATCTTATGGATACCAATTTGCATTTGGGGAGACATTGGTGGGATTGATAGGAATTCCAACCAATTTGCTCCTAAGTGGAATTGCAATTGATTCTTTATCTGGAACTGTTCCGCAAATAGCATTCATTGCATTCCAATTAACTTTCGCAGCATTAACCGCAGCACTTATTTCTGGTGCAGTTGTTGGAAGAATTAAATTTTCAGCATGGATAGTCTTTGTTATTGCATGGATTTCTCTTGTATATGTCCCTATTGCTCATTGGGTATGGGGTGGAGGATTCCTATCTGGTTTGGGAGTTCTTGACTTTGCAGGAGGTACTGTAGTTCATATTAATTCTGGTGTCTCTGCTTTAGCATTAGTACTGCTTCTAGGTAAAAGGAAAGACATTTCATTATTACCACACAATTTAGGATATTCTGTTATTGGTGCAGGATTACTTGCATTTGGTTGGTTAGGGTTCAATGGTGGTTCTGCTATTGCTGCAGGAGGATTGGCTTCATCTGCAGTTATTGTAAGTATTGTTGCAGCATCAATCGCATTAATCAGCTGGATATTAATGGAAGTATTAAATAAAGAAAAACCAAGTGTGTTGGGCGCAATATCTGGTATTATTGCAGGTTTAGTCGCGATTACTCCTGCAGCTGGATTTGTTGATGTTACTGGAGCATTAGTTATCGGTTTTGTAGCTTCCATAGTCTCTTATTATGCAATATCTTTCCTCAAACCAAAACTTGGATACGACGATGCATTAGATGTATTTGGAATACATGGTATGTCTGGTTTATGGGGAGCAGTAGCTACTGGTATATTTGCAACACCAGTGATAACAGAAGGAGTAGCTGGATTATTATACGGTAACCCTGGTCAATTAGGTGTTCAAATAATAGGTGTTGCTGTGACTGTTGTTTATGCATTTGTTGTTTCAATTGTCCTAGGTAAAATCATTGATCTTACAATTGGACTTAGAGTGCCTGAAAAAGTGGAAATTGAAGGTTTAGATGCTAATTTACATGAAGAATCTGGCTACAGATTATAAGTACCTTAGAATCTATAATCAAAATGTAGTTATATAAATTTAAATAAGAGAAAGATTAAAAGAGATTTAGAGGCATAATATGAAAAGAATTATAGCTATAATCCGTCCAGAAAAACTTACTGAAGTAAAACAAGCTCTTATAGATGTTGGCTGTGTAGGAATGAATGTCAACGAAGTTAAGGGTAGAGGAAGACAATTGGGTATTAAAGAACGATATCGAGGTTCTGATTACTGTATAGATCTAATTCCAAAAACAAGAGTAGAAATTGTTGTTGCAAAAGAAAAAGTCGATGAGGTAGTAAAATCTATTATTGATGGTGCAAGATCTGGTGAAATTGGAGATGGTAAAATATTCATATCTCCAGTAGAAGATGTTATACGTATAAGAACTGGAGAGTCTGGAAAAGAGGCTATTTAAATAATAGCTAAACTTTAGTTCATTATTTAATATAAGATTACTCCTTTTTCTTTTTTATTATTTTTTCCTACATTTTTTTATTCAGTTCTTTTTTTACTCGATTTTATATTTTCTATTTTTAGTATTTTTATATAAATTTAAAAATTTTTACTATACTATCTCTTGATTTTATGGTAATTTTATAATGTTTTCCTATTAATTAAGGAGTATCTGTTTTTTTTAAAATTTGAAATAGATAAATAACTGTTAATTTAATAATAAATTCTTTATATATTATTAAATATAAATTAAACTATAACTTATCTGTTAATATTATATTAATCTATGAATATTATATTAAATATTGCATTAGTCAATCTTAATTATTTTTGTAAAAAAGTATTGTCAAATTTATTTATTTTTCAATAAATTTTAATAATATAAAAAATAAATTAAGTAATATTAATATTTTTTATAAAGTGCATATGGAAGATTTTGCAAAATTTTCTATTTTGCGAAATCAGTGCTGTAATGTGTTGTAATATGATAATACTTATAAAGAAAAAAAGATTGTGGGAAATGTATCCTATTGGGAGTCCTAGTGGGGCTTTGAACAATAAAAGAACTCCTAAATTCATTGGTAATCTTAAATTTAAATGGAAAGATGATCATATTGAGCTTAATAGGTTTATTGTGATTAAAGATGGGGTTGAGAAATTTTATCCTCCTTCTGAAGCTATTAGGCTTCTTAAAAAACAAGCTGTTTTTTTAGATATTCGAGATAGGGATATGGAAGAATACCTTACTTCAATAGATGTTAAATATAGATATGTACGTATATGTAAACATTGTGTACTTGAAGGAAACATCACAATAATTAACTCTAAATTCTTTTATAAGTATCATGGTCAAAATATTTGTAAACTATGTGCTGAGGAATCTATACTTCGTGAGCTTAAACTCAGAGGTTTTGATAAAAGATTGTTTGCAAATTTTAAAAAGGTCTTAAATCGTAGTGGAGATTTAGATAAAGTTATCTCCATGATGGATCCTAAATTTGACCCATTATCTAACTCTAATCTTACATTATTTGATAAAGTAGAGTTAGGAGAGGATAAAAATATTCCAAAAATAGCTATTGATCGATTAAAAATTCCAAATAAATTTAAAAATATTTTAGATGATAATAATGATAAATTTTTACTTCCAATTCAATATTTAGCTATTAAAAATGGTCTTCTTAAAGATAAAGACTTATTAGTTGTATCTGCAACAGGAAGTGGAAAAACATTGGTGGGAGAGTTAGCTGGAGTTCCAAAAGCACTTAAGGGTGAGAAATTTGTGTTTTTAACTCCACTTGTTGCTTTAGCTAATCAAAAATATGGAGATTTTAAAAATAGCTATGATCAACTAGGACTTAAAACATCAATTAAAGTAGGAATGAATCGTATAAATGCTAAAGGTCATCTTAAAATTAAAGACTCCAATATACATGATTCAGATATTATTGTTGGGACATATGAGGGTATTGACTTTTTAATCAGATCTGGAAAATCTGATTCCTTAAATAAATTGGGAGTAGTTTTAATTGATGAAATCCATACTTTAGATGATCCTGAAAGAGGAGTGAGACTAAATGGGTTGATTAGGCGTTTAAAGAAATTATTCCCAAAAACTCAAATAATTGGTCTTTCAGCTACGGTTAAAAACCAGAAACAATTAGCTCAAGAATTTGATTTAAATTTAGTTGAATATAATATTCGTCCTGTTCCATTAGAGCGTCATATAACTTTTGTGAGTAATGAAATTCAAAGAAGAAATATTATTAAGAAACTAATTTTAAAGGAGTTTAACACTTCTTCATCAAAAGGTTTTAAAGGTCAAAGTATAATATTCACAAATTCTAGAAGAAAAACACATCAAATAGCTAAGTTTTTAACTAAAAAAGGAATTGTAGCTTCACCATATCATAGTGGTATTCCCTTCTTTAAAAAAGATAAAATTGAGAAAGATTTTGCAAATGGTAAAATCGCAGCTGTTGTTACAACTGCAGCATTAGCCGCAGGGGTGGATTTTCCAGCATCTCAAGTGATATTTGAGTCATTGTTGATGGGTAACAAATGGTTAACTCCTAATGAGTTTCATCAAATGTTAGGTAGGGCAGGTAGAGTTAGCTATCATGATAGAGGAATTATATACTTAATTCCAGAAGTTGGAAATAAATTTGATGGTGAAAATGAAGAATCAATAGCTATTAATCTTCTTGAAAGTGATGTAGATAAAATAAACATAAATTATAGTGTTGAGGATACATCAGAACAAATTTTAGCAGATATCTCATCTGGAACTATAAAGACATTAGATGAATTGGAGAAGTTTTATAAATCAATTCCAATTCCAGTTGATTTAGAAATGACTATTGATTTACTTTTAGATTATAATTTAATAAAGATTTTAAATCCTAAACATACTAAAAATAGCAATAATAAGAAAAGTAAAATTAATAACCCGAATAATAAGAAAAAGATCACTTTTAATGAATTAATTTCTACAAAATATGGTAAAGCAGTTTCAACTTCATTTTTATCTATTGAAGATGGAGAATTAATAAAAAATAGCTTAAATAAAATATCTTTATCTTATAAAAATAAAATTAAAGGTTTTAAAAATAATAAAACTAGTAATAATCAATTAAAAACTCAATATAACTATTTTAATAAAAAATATATTAATAAAAATAAGAATAGAAATAATAATACTAAAAGTAATATTAATGATAAAAATATTAATACTAAAAGTAATATTGATAATGAAAATATTAATACTAAAAGTAATACCAAGAATAATAAAAATAAAACCTTCTACAAAGACATCGATTTTGATTTAGCGTCATCAATATTAGAAATAGCTATTAATCTAGAATCATTTAACAATGCATTTTTATCTCCAAATTTACATAAACAAATAGTTAATGTTCTGAAAGTTAATTTCTCAACTAGGCTATTTTCAGAGTCTACCTTAGATATTATATCTTCTGGCGAAACTATTTCAAAGTTAGATAGTAAATATCAAGATGCACTTTTAAAGATTCAAACTGATTTTTTAAGATGTGAATGTAAGGATAAACCTTTTTGTAATTGTTTAGAAAAAGGAATTTCACGACTTATAATGGAAGATAGATTATTAAAAAGAGACCCTGTTGAAATATCTCAGAAATTATTTAAATTGTATCAGATACAAATTTATCCTGGAGATATTTTTTCATGGCTTGATATGATCGTAAGATTGTTAGATGCTGTTAAAAGAATAGCTAATGCATTTAATCTTCCATACATTGTCACGGAATCTAAAAAATTAGTTAAGTTAATTGAAAATTAGTTATTAAAAAAAATTGTCATCTGATATTTAATGTTCACATTTCACTTACCATTTAAATCTTCTATTAATTAATATTTTAATGGTTGTTTATTAATTATCTATTGGTTATAAAAACATGAATTAATACACTTAATTAGGAGAATAAAATTTTTTTTAATTCTCGCTATTCTCGCTTGGTGTTGAACCCTATTTAAGTACCTAAGAGGAGATTTTGCAAAATTTCTATTTTGCGAAATCAGTGTTTACACATGTTTGTGTCAAAAAGTTGCCTCCTGAAAAATTGATTATTACTAAAATAATGATTTATCATAACATTTAGGTCCATTTTAATTCATCGTTCTGTCTTTCAATTATTGGTTTTAAATAAGACATAGCTCCATGTTTGGTTTTAAAGCGTTTTTTATCTTCTTTTTGTTGTGCTCCACTGAATTTACTTTCAATTTGATTGTTAGTTTTTGGAATATTTGGATCAAATAGATGGGCAGTTAGTTTGTGCATATCTCTAACAATTTTTTTATTATAAAATTGGCTGTGCAATAATTATTTTTTGATTCTTTTTAGTTATGCTTAGTTTTAAATATTATGGGGTGTAATATAGTATTAATGTTTTTTAGTTTTTGTTGAGTTGGTGTTTATGGTTTTGCATGAAGATAGTATTGGTCAGGTGTTTTTACTTCCTTTGAATTTGAGGGACTTTATTCCAGATAATCATATTTGTTTTTTTATTGAGG
>NZ_LWMT01000029.1 GCF_001639265.1 Methanobrevibacter filiformis | reverse complement strand
GCTGCAACTAATGAAATAAACATCAGAAATGCAATATACAATACAATACGAACAAGAAATCTAAAAGACACAATATACTAGAAAAAACATAAATAAACATAGTATAAAACCATACATGTCTAAATAAGTATCTCTTAGTCAGTATGCCATTTATCAAAACATGATTCATACAAAAGCACTAATTTATTAATACAAATTTCATAATAAATGCACAAAAACTTAATAAAAAAAAGTTTATTAAAGTCATTAATGCATGAAGTCATATTTCAACACAAAGATTATTAAACTTTACTAAAAAATAATCAACAAAGATAAATCACTTAAAACCCAATAAACTAAATAATAATCCTTATTTTAACTTAATATTACTTCATCATCATAATATAAGCCAATAAGTATCAATTAACTAATCAATGAATTATGGAAGATCTCCATCAAAATGAGAAAATTAATTAAGAGTTATGAGAAAATTAAAATTAAGTAATAGAGATACTAATTAAGAAGCAATAGAGATAATATTAAGATATAAATTTTACACATCAAGGATGTAAAAATATAAAAAGAAAAAATAAAAAATAAAATTAACTCAATTTAAAATATTAATTAATTTTTTATAATTATTGTAATCCAAATGATTTTTTAAGAAGATCAACGTTTATGTATCCTGATTTGAATAGTTCGCCTGTTCTTAAATCATTTATAACAACTTCTGCAGGTGCGAACATTCCTTTATCAATTTTGTAGAAGTCAAATTCTGCTTCTTTAAATACTTCAAAGAAAGGTTTTCCATATCCATCTGCTGCTGAGGAAGGTAATTTTTCAGCTACTTCTTTTATGTTGTCTCCTTCTTCAGATTCAATGTAGTAATAGGTTCTTCCACCGAAAAGTACTGCATCATTTGTTTTACCCATTGCTTTTAATCCATCTGGGTCAACTGGAGCTATTGGAGCAATTCCTGCAGCATATTTGACTTTTGTTACATCGAAATGAAGTGCTTCAAGCATTTTATAAGTTCCATTTTCAACTACTCTTCCAGCTATTTGAATAGAACCAACAAGAGAAGATGTAGGAGCTACAAGTAAATATACATCCTTAACATCTACTTTTGAATCCTTAGCTATTAATTCTGCAACATCTTCTCCAGGTAATTTATCAGATTCTAATGTTAAAATAGCTAAATCAGCATCATCAGAATAACCAATTTCTTCATAAGTTTCAGCAGGTTTTTTTGCGAGTGCTCTTGCTGGACCTGATCCTAATGCAAAAAAGTCACCTACACTTACAGACCATCCTGCTTTTTGAGCTCCAAGAGTGGAAATAGCTGGAGAGTCTGTTTTGATTTTTACAGAAGGTAATGCGAATTTTTCAGACAAGTCCCCTGGAATAGATATTCCTACTTCAGCTAAACCTCCAAGACAAACTTTTGTGTAAAGTTCTCCAGCTTTAAAGCTACCACTAACATTTACACCACAATCGATTATAGTTGCACCATTATCTAATTTTGAAACAGCTATATTAAGTTCATCTGCTTTTTCTATCAATATATCTACAGTTTTTTTAGCTTCTAAATTAACACTAACCATGATTTACCTCTTACTAAATTATAAATAATTTTAATAATAAATTTAAGTAATTTAAATTAAAAATTCAAATAAATTTATATTATAATTGTTTATTTGATTTTTTAATTATTTAAAATTTTATTATTAATAATTAATAATTGATTCTATCAAATTGTTAGCATGCAACAAGATTTTGACAGAATCCTTTTTCTATTAATTAATACTTTTTTAACCAGATAAAGAGAAAAGTATTACTATTTTTGATTTTTTCCATTAATTAATACTTTATTAGGTAAATAAAGAGAAAAGTATTACTGTTTTTAGAAAAGTATTTATAATATATGGTTAATTAAATAATGTTTGTAAATAAAAATATTAATTAAAATCAACTTTATAATACTTTTATCTTATTTTTAGACAAATTGTATTACTGAAATTAATTTACTGTGTGAATTTATTAAATGTGTGAGCCCATAATTGTTAAATATAGTTAAAAATAGTTTAAATACATTTATATTTTAAATTTAAAGCATTATTTTTCTTAATTTATTCAATTAAACTTATTCATTCATCATGGATTTTAATAATTAAACTCATTCATTCATCATGGATTTTAATATTTTTTATTTATGTTATTAAAATAGAGATAGGATAAAATAAATGAAAAAAATAGATGAAAAATCTATGGAAAAACCTACTGAAGAGTTCTATGAAATATTGGGTCATAAAATTAAAAAAATGGTGAAACAACATGCCGAAAATAAGTAAAATAAAAAGATTGAGTTTAGTACCAATATTACTTAGTGTTATACTTGCAGTAGGTATAAGTCTGTTCCAAAATATCCTAATTAGTGAAATAATGATTTTAAAACAGTTTAAATTAAAATTTAAAGCGAATTTTTTAAATTTAATAGTTAATAGACAACATCTAAAGTATGTTTAAAGGAGAAATGATAATATAAATACTAAAAAATCAAAAATTATTTTTATAAGTATATTATTGGTATTAATTTCTTCAATGGGAATGGTCGCTGCACATGATACAAGTGTTCCACATTCTCACGGAGATGAAGTAACAACTGAAGATACGAAAAATACAGGAAATAAGCCATCTGATTCAACTACTAATAACAATAGCAAAGATTCCAGTAGTAATGGAAACAGTAAAATCAGTAATAGCAATATTGACAGTAATGGAAACAGTAAAATCAGTAGTAGCAATATTGACAGTAATGGAAACAGTAAAATCAGTAGTAGCAATATTGATAGTAGTGAGAATAGTTCTATAAACACGACAAATAGCACTGAAAATCAAACAAACAATGTAACTGATAAAAATTTAACTAATACTACTGATCAGAACGATTCTGGAATCTCTCTGAACACAATATTAATATTAATAATAATTGCTTTAGTGATTATTGGAGTTATTATCTTTATATTAAAAACAGGAATTCTTAAATAAAGTTTAAATCTGAAAATATTAAGATTTGAGCAATATCATAATTTAGGAGGAAAAGTATTATGCATTTGCCTGATGGAATGATTCCTTTGGATCAATCATTAATTTATTGGATAATTGTTATAATTTGTTTGGGAATTTTTTTATTGAGATTATCTAAGTTAGAAGAAGATCAAAGAAATAAAAGATTAGTCTTGACTGCTGTATTAACTGCAACAACAATAGTCGTATCAACTATAACAATTCCTTCCCCATTTGGAATACCTATGCACTTTTTTTTAATTCCATTAGTAGTAATAGTTTTAGGACCTTTTAGTGGAACAACAGTATCATTCTTAGCTTTAATAGTTCAATGTTTAATAGGAGAGGGAGGATTAACAGTCATAGGAGCGAATACATTTACAATGGGCGTAATTCTGAGTTTATCAGTATATGCAATTTACAAAATTACTTCGAGATTTAAAGAAAGTTTTGGAATATTTTTAGGAACATTTTTGGGAATTATCATAGCTGCATTTACACAAATTCTCATATTAATAATTGCAGATGTAGCCACCTTTGAAACATTAGCACCTGTGTTCGCAGTATACTATTTATTCATTGGAATTATAGAAGGTTTTATTACAACTTTTATATGTTCACTTATTGAAAAGCTAAAACCAGAAATTTTAACATTAAAAAAGATTTAATGGACAGTAAATTAAAATAAAGGAGGTTTAAAAATGAAATTCAAAATTGTAATGTCATTTCTAATATTTTTAATAGGCTTAACAGCGATGTCTGCAGTTAGTGCTCATGGTGTAGATGTGACAGAAGATAATATGATTATAGTAAATGAAACAAATGCAATAGAAACTAAAAAACTTGTTGATAGTATGGATCTTGATATTAAGGTCTATAAATTCACAGCTAATGGCGATGTTGAACATATACTTGAACATGCTTTAGAAAATCCTAATAAAAAAATATTAGCTGTTGCATTTCAAGATACTGTTACTAAATATGTAGAAAAACATCCAACTTTATCTAATCGAGTTACTATTATTGAAAACAGTAAAGCAGATATTAAAGAAGGTATTATAAACTTAAATGACTCTGCAAAGGATTCTAATGGAGAAAGTATGAGTATTGATTACACAACTCTTGTTTTAGTCATTGTTATTATAGGAATGGTTGCAGGTATTGGAGTGTTTGTATTAAAAAGATAAATCAAAAAATAATCTTCATAATTGCTAAATAATCAATTTAAAGAATTCCCAAAATTAAAAAAAATAGTTTTAGATATTGCTTTGAATATTTTTTTGGATATTATTATGAATTTTTAGAGTATTTAAGTTTCGAATTATAAATTTTTTTAAAATGGTGATAATACATGAATTTTATGTTTATCTTTATAGAATAATTATATATTTTTATGTATAAAACAATAGTTATTTTATACATTTTTATGTATACGACACTTAAATTATTATACATTTCTGAGTATAATGAAAAATATTATAAAATTATAAATAATGATTAGAAAAAATATGGATGAAAAAAAGAAGATAATTAATATATTAAAATGACTGTATCAAATTCATATGACAAGTACACTTTTTATTCAGTAATTCAGTAAGTTCCAAACACATTATGTTGCAGTTTATTAGATTTATTAGTAGTTTTCCTCAGTTTTCCTGTTTTTGTGCAAAAAACCAGTATTACTCAGTATTACTAATAAAAAATTAAATAATAATCTATTTATCTAGGAATTCTTTGTAAAGTCAAAAATTAATATGTTTCATATTTAAACTGAGAAAACAATTGTTTTCTCAATTCAGTGTTATAAATCACTATTTAGATATTTAAAGCCCTGCCTTTTCAACAATAGTACTGGCTACTTTCTCTTTTGAGACAAATGGGAAATCAGCAGCAGTTAAAACTTCACCAGCATCTGATGCTTTTAACTCAACATCACCAGATTTACAAACAGTATTCGCACCATCAGGTAACGCATTAAACAATTCATCTGGAGTGTTTATAGGGAAAGTCGCTCCATCTAAAGCTCCAACTATTTGTTCATATATATCTTCTTTAACAGACATTCTATTTTTCCTCCTTTTATCCTCTTATTTTAGTTTGTTGTATCCTTTATTTCATTATTCTAGATATTAACTAATAATTATTAATACTTTAAGAGGACAATTATATATAAGATAATACAGAATAATATACTTAATCGTTATTAAAATATACCTAACAATATTTTTCTACATAGAAAATATTTTTTAATTTAAGAGAAATAATATTAATTTAAGCAGTATAAATAGAATAATAAAATTTTTACTCAAAAATTCAATGTTAAAATCATTTACTAAAGTTTTTGGAGATAATATGAAATCAATAGGAAAAAATAGCTACAATAAACATGAAGATAATGAGGAACTATCAAAAATAAATGAAAAACTTAATTTTATGGAAAATGAGATCCACTCTATAAATAATAATGTTAAAAAGATTGCTGAAAATGTTAATCAAAGCTATTTAGATTCAATAGAATCAAACTTAAAAAATGAATTCATAAGATCAATCAATGGTTATATGTTAGAAAAAACCGATGAAGTACTTGATCAAAGAATGGTTAAGGATTGTGATATGAAAAAACAATGCAAAACAGTCTTTAAAAAATATTTAAATAAACACACCCAGAATTTATCCCCTGATAATTTAACAGATGAGAAAATCAGATGTAGTAAAGAGGAATTAGAAGATTTAAGGAAAGTTAGTATAAATGATAAATGTGATGTTTGTTTTGATGAAGTTTCAGGTATTTTTGATCATCAAATAGAATTAATCAATTCTTTAAGGATTTATGAAAATCATAACAAGGAAAATAAGAAAGAAATTTCCTCATTAGATGAAATAGCTATTGTTAATAATATTTTAGATCCAATTTCCAATAAACAAAGATTACAAATCCTTAAATTCATAGCTCTTGAACCAAAAACATTCACAACTATCTCTAATTTCACAGGACTTAGAGGTGGCAGCTTACTGTTCCATCTTAAAAAATTACAAAATGCAAACTTAATATTTCAAAAAGAAGATCATGGAGAATATATATTAACAACCAAAGGTTTTGATATTATAAATATTTTACTTAATTTATAACTATAATGTAAATAAAATAATTAAATTTAAAAATTAAATGATTAAATACTACTATTTCCAGTCAGGAGTTTTATTAACAGCTATTTTTTCATCTAAAATATTAATAGCTCCATATGGACATTCCCTAACACATACTTCACATACACCACATGAGCCTGGATCAATTCTTGCTTTATCATCTTTAGAGTTGTGATATATTGTGTGGTCTCCTGCTAAAACATTTGGACAGGAGTTAATACATAGATTATCACATTCATTTAATCCTTCACATGTATCTGGATCCACTACTGCAGAATTATATGTGAAACCTAATGCTCTTTTTATAGATTCAGTTGTTTTAAACCCTGCAAGGTGAAGGTAAGTTTCTCCAATGTTATGATCTGTTGTCATTGATGCAGAGCATGGGAAGTTGTGGAATTTGTTTGCAGCTTCAAATTCAGCATTTTTAATTGAAATACCTCTTAAATTATCAGCTATATACCATGTTGATCCACATGGAGCCCCTCTAACCACCTCAACATTTGTGATTTCTTCTCCATGTTCTATATTAACAATAGGCTTTCCAAAAGTTTCTACAAATTTATCAATGTATTTGTCCCCAACTGGAGTAAGGGAACAAAAAGGCATTGGAAAAACAATAGCTATTTGAGAAGGTAATAGTTTTTTAATCTCATTTTGAAGACCTAATGGTAATTGTTTTGGATGATATAATGGTGCGATTACAGATTGGGCTCCAGATGTTTTTACCACATCTGGAATTGTGAGATTAAGATCCCCATGAATTCCCACAGCTATTATTAAATCAGCATCAGGAATATTTTTTGGAATATACTCACTAACATTATCAATAAATTCAGGTAATTCTTCATGTGATGGAAATTCATGAATACCTACAATATTTGATGCTAAACCATGTGTAGCAATTCCATTAACAATTTTAGACCCATAGTCCCCACTGCTTAATATAAATATTTTCATTAAATCATTCCTCTTGGATTAAGTTAATTTAATTCTAATTAATAAATATTATATCTTAATTAATTAATAAATGAATGTGTTGAAAATTCCATAAGAAAGAATTACAAGAATTTCAATGAAAAGTAAGTGCATATATGTGCATATATGTAATGCTCAGTACAATTTTCAAAAAATAATAAAAAATAGAATGAAAAATTATTGTATAAAAAAATTATACAAAGTTTAAAAATACTAGATTAATAAGATTAATAGCAAAAATTTAAACTATAAAGTTATTGTTAAATTATTTAATCCTATAGTATTCCTATAATCCATTGTTTTTGCAATTTTCCGATTATGTAAAAATTTTACCTCCTGAAAAGATTTAATATTACATTTTACTATAAAATGCATACTAATTATTATCACATTTTAATACAGTATTTAGGTTTTAAGCATTTATAATGAGATTATGTCAAA
>NZ_LWMT01000028.1 GCF_001639265.1 Methanobrevibacter filiformis | reverse complement strand
GATTATAATTTTTATTAAAAATAAATTTTATTTGATATTAAAAAACTGTCTTAATTTTGCTATTTTAAAAAATACTTAGTTTTAACTAAATTCATTAAGAACTTTTCAAATTGATTATACAATAAAATAATATATTCTCTAATATTTTATATTTCCTATATAATATATTTTTTTAGTTTTAGCAAGTAAAATAAATCTATACAAATCTATACAATATATTTTACAATAGAATATTCTACAATATCGAAATTAAGTATCGAATATAGAAAACCAATAATTAAAATAAATTCTGAATATTCAAAAGTTGGTGTATATTAAGTGTAAAAAACTTAGTAAGAAAAATAAAAAATAGAATTCATATATTTCTGGTCTTTGTGAATATATTTAATTTTAGTAAAACAGTTATTATTCCTTTAATGTTTATTTTTTGAAATAGCATATGATGAAACTTAATTTATTAAGTTAGAAACTCTTTGATTTTTTTTAAATCACAGGTTTTTTTAAAGTTAGAAAAAGATTTTTTTATCTTTGTTGTTTCTTAAACTTTTTTCTGAAAGAAATTTAGGAAAATCTCCAATTTCTCATTTAAAAAGCTTGTTTCATGAATATGAATTGATAATAATACTGCGTAACAGGCTCTTTAAATCCAGTTTCATTGTTTAATGGTACATTAGTTACATTATAATAAATTATTATCTAAATTTAATAAAGAAATAAAGAATTTAAGATTGAATAAATTAGGGATTTAATAAAGTTATCTATAAAGTTATCTTGTCTATTTCTCAAGCTCCTTTTATTTTCCTAAATATAGCTAAATATAGATATATGATTATAAATAATAAAGTGATGTATTGATTAATCACGTTTTTTAGCTTTTAACCCTACTAACATGGTAATTACAATGATTATTATTAAATGTAATGGTAAAGCTGTTTTTTTCATTGGTACGCTACCTGCTATAACTTTAGGAGGTTGTGTTATATTCTTAACTATTTTGTTGACAATAGTCTTATTAACAACAGTAACATTTTCAACTGTTTTATTAACAACAGTAACATTTTCAACTGTTTTATTAACAACAGTAACATTTTCAACTGTTTTATTAATTACTGTGATATTTTCAACTGTTTCGTTTTTTGTTTCATTTTCTATCTTTTCATATGCCGTCTTATTCACAGTATTAAGTTTTGGAATGTAATGTAAGAGGTCCTGCTGAGTGCCAGGTTTATAATTGCTGCTATATCCGTCTCCAGAAGATCTGAATGTCCATTCAACATATCTTTCTGTCCATGATGAGACATTGTACCAGCTACCATTTATGAATTGAAGAGAGTATGTTTTAGGAGTTGCATTTAATGTAACATTCACTTTATATTTATCTGGATAAGTCACAAAGCTTAAGTTCTTATTTTCACTGAAATTCCAAATATCATACTTAGAAAAGTAATATCCATTTGACACGAACTTTTCATAATTATTAACAATCCAGTCAATAAGTCCCTCTCTAACAGTTATATTGGCATGTGTAGTGAATACATCATAGTAAAAAACATCATTCTTTTCTTCTATACATGAAGTGTAATAATGAACATTTGTGTTATTTTCTTTAATAATAGAATTACCTGAACCACTCATATAACCTTTATCTTTAGTTACTACTTCGTCACCTAAGACTTGAGAACTGGTAGTGTTATTTTTATTGGTTGTGTTATTAATATCGTTTGCTGTGCTGTTGTTAGTAATATTATTGACACTATTATTGTTAATATTATTAATGCTATTGTTGTTAGTAGTATTATTGACGCTATTGTTGTTAGTAGTGTTATTACTATCATCTTCAGCTGCAAATGTTGTTGATATTGCAGATGAAATTAATATAATGGTCAAAAAGATAATTATTATTTTTTTATAATTCATTTTATACTCCACCTTTTTAAACTAAAATCATGTGATTTTAAAGTAATATTATTCTGATAATTTTACTAAAACTAAATGTCTAAATTATGGTTGTATGGACTTTAAATTAATCAGTACATTGAAATAGCTATTGATATATTATTAATAACTCAGTTCCTCAGTCATAATAACTATTAACACTATTTAACTGATTTTAACACTATTTAATTGATAATATCTATTTAATAAAATGGTTTAATTATTAAATATATATCACTTATTAAATAAAACAATTAATCACTAGTCCTTACAATTAATCACTAGTCATTTATAATTATCAACTTCTTCAATAAAACATGAAAAAACGATAAATAGACATTTATAATTGCATTAGCATGTCTCACAATTCTTATAGTTCTAATTGGATGTAAAACATATATAAAGGTGTGTATCCAATAGAACATTATAAATTTTACATATATAATCTAAATGATTTAAACTTAAAAAAATAGTTTAATAGTTATTATTTTTCTAAATAGCTATTTAAAAAGAAATTAAAGTTAAAATTAAATCTAAACCTCCAATAGAAATATTATAAATATTTATAAAATTTGTATTTAATTAAATAATATAATATTACCTATTAAATATAAGAAATAATACTTTATTAAAATTTAATTAAAAAATAAAGAATTTTAAGATTAAAAAATATTAATTTTTAATGAGAAATATATTGTAAAATATTTTTTAAAGATCATCTTCTTATAAAAATGAAAAATATACAATATAAAAAAGATACAATAGAAAATTTCATTATATATCATAAAAATAGCTATTTAAAAAATAGGGGATTGTAAAAGATAAAGGATGTGAGCAAAAAATTTTTAGTGTGAAATTCTACAGAATATAACTACAGAACTCTAAAATTAGGCAATGAAATAAATTTAACTGCTAATGGTCACAGTACTAGAAAAATAAAATAAAATGGGGTATATGAAATATAATAATTAATTAGTTAATATAAGAATTATTTAGCTAATTATTCCTAAAATTAATATATCCTCTATTTAGTTTACATAATCTTATTTTAAATCAGAATTATAGTTTAACAATATGGAAAGATTTAAATAGGTTTACTTATGAATTTTCATGTGTAATGATTAGAAATTGGTAAGAGTAAAAATTAATTCTTATATGTTTCATACTATCAAATTAATTTAATATTATTTTTTAAGTAATGAAATAATTATTATAATAGAAATAATTGTTATAATGGAAATAATTATTAATGAAATAATATTTTAATGAATTTTTTAAGCTAATGAAAATATAATTTATTAATTGGAAAAATAGCTATAATACATCCTATAATAATAAATCCTATAATAAATCATTATTTATTTATAAAATTAGTTATTAATTATAGTTATTACAATTCTCATGAATATGAACAAGTAACAATTCAAAATAAACAATTCGTTCAATACATCCAACTATCCATTTTCTAATATCTTCTTCATATGGGTTATAATGAACCCATATTGGACCATAATATGAACTTTTTTTAATTAAAGTCCATAATCTGATCATTATAATAAAATATTTATATTAAATATTATATTACAAACCACGTAGACTTAAATAAAATTTTAAACCTAATAAAGCATAATATGATGAAATCATTGAAATTAAAGTTAAAATATATAATAAATTTAGAGTTAAACAGAACTTAAATGTGATTTTGTAAATTAAAAAATTAAGAGTAATACTAAAATACAATAATATAATATTATAATGAGTATTAAAAACATTATATGAAACTAAATTAATATAGGTAAATCCATGTATTTGGGGTCTATTCAATTTATTACATGGAATTAAATTGAAATATGAAAATATGTTTGGATTTAAATTAATAACTTATATCAATAAACGCTTAGAACAACTTATATTAATGATTTAATGATATTGATAAATTCTCATCAATTGAAAGGATCTTGTTTTAGGAGTAACAATTAGAAATTTAATATAAATTAATATATAACAAAATGGTGCAATTTTAATATAAATTAATATATAACAAAATGGTGCAATTTTAATATAAATTAATATATAACAAAATGGTGCAATGATAATATGAATAAAAAATATATGATATTAACCATGTTTATGGTTTTATTTGTATTCATGCTTCCTACTACAGTGTTTGCTGATGAAATTGTTATCGGCGAAAATCATACTGCTACAGATGTGAATACTAACAAAAACTATGAATATATGTGTGTGGAAGAGGAGGAAAATGTCAATATTGGTGACACCTTAGAAACCACAAATAAAATTAATACAAAAAAAGGAGCTATTGAATACATTGCTGAAAATTTCAATGATGAAATAGCAAATGACTCTGTTAAAAAAGATGAATTTCAGAAGGAAGTGTGGGCTATCACTGGAAATTCCAGTATAGCAAATAAATCATATAATGACAACTATAAAATAAACTCCACAAAAAAATTAATACCTTCTTCAGTTCAATCAAATATAAAATATATTAACGGATCTAAATACAACGTAACAACCTGGAATGACACATACAATGAATTCACTTTCCGTATGTTAAAACCTGGTAAGAATACTTCACCAAAAACTACTCAAGCAATGTTAATATTTGATTATACTCCGTATAACATTACTTCAGAGAAATTAACACTTATACCTGAGGTAGATCTTGAAATAGTTAAAGCTGCTAATGAGACTAAAGTGCTTAAAGGTCAGCAAGTTGACTATACCATAACTGTTAGAAATAATGGTCCACAAGATTCAACCCAGACTAAAGTTTCAGATCTTATACCTGCTGGATTCAAGTTTGATAACTATACAGCAAGTGTAGGAACTTATAATAAAAACAATAATATATGGAACATTGGAAAATTAGCTTCTGGTGCTAATGCAACATTACATTTAATATTCACAATCAATGCTGATATTGGTACTTATATTAATACAGCTAATGTAAGCTCAGCACAAGATGATAGAAATTTAAGCAACAATGAAGCTAATGCATCAATCGATGTTTATGGTGGACTTGATCTTACAATAACTAAAATTGCTAATGTGACTACTGTGTCTAAAGGTCAGCAAGTTAGATATACTATAAATGTTACAAATAATGGTCCAGAAAATGCGACTCAAACTAAAGTTTCAGATATTGTTCCTGATGGATTCAAATTTGATAGCTACACTGCAAGTGTAGGAACTTATAATAAGAATACTAAGATTTGGAACATTGGAAAATTAGCTGCTGGTGATTCTGTAACATTAGATCTAATATTCACAGTAAATGCTGATACAGGTTCTTATGTTAATATCGTTAATGTAAGCTCAGCACAAGATGAAGATGATTTGACTAACAATGAAGCTAATGCAACAGTTTATGTTCAAGGTGGACTTGATCTTGCAATAGCTAAAGTTGCTAATGTGACTACTGTGTCTAAAGGTCAGCAAGTTAGATATACTATGACTGTTACAAATAATGGTCCAGAAAATGCGACTCAAACTAAAGTTTCAGATATTGTTCCTGCTGGATTCAAATTTGATAGCTACACTGCAAGTGTAGGGACTTATAATAAAAATACTAATCTTTGGAATATTGGAAAATTAGCTGTTGGTGATTCTGCAACATTAGATCTAATATTCACAGTAAATGCTGATGCTGGTTCTTATGTTAATATCGTTAATGTAAGTTCAGCACAAGATGATAATAATTTAAGTAATAACGAGGCTAACGCAACAGTTAATGTTACTGGTGGAGTTGATCTTGCATTATTTAAAACTTCAAATGTAACCAGTGTACTTAAAGGTGAATTAGTCGATTTTGCTATAACTGTTCTTAATAATGGTCCAGATAAAGCAACACAAGTTAGAATTTTAGAACTTATTCCAAATGGATTCACATATGTCAGCCATACAACTGACCGCGGAACTTACAATAAAAACAGTAAAATATGGAGTATAGCAAACCTCGGAGCAGGTGTAAGTGGAGTATTAAACTTAATACTTAGAGCTGACACTAACCAAGGTAACTACACTAATGTTGTTGCTGTAAGTGCTAATGAAGAAGAACTTGATTATGATAATAACAATGCTAACACAACTGTTGAAGTCTTAGAACCAAAAGTAGATATTCAAGTAACTAAAGCTGCAAATGCAACTGAATTATACTCAGGAGATCTTGTTCATTACTTAGTAACTGTTAAAAATAATGGTCCAACTGATGCTACTGGTGTTAAATTAAGTGAAGTATTACCTAATGGATTCACATATCAAAGTGCAAATCCTTCTAGAGGAACCTTCTCACAAGCAGATAATCTATGGAATATAGGAAACTTATTATATGGTACTAGTGTAACATTAGATTTAATTGTAAATGCTAGTGGTAATCCAGGTACCTATACTAACAGAGTTAATGTAAGTGCTAATGAAAATGAAACTAATTACGATAATAATAATGCTAATGTAAGTGTTGTTATTAAAAACCATCTTATTGATCTTGCAATAAATAAAGTTGTAAATGCTTCAAACATATATGTTGGAGATTCTGTAATTTACACAATAACTGTAACCAATAACGGTCCTGAAAATGCAACTGGAGTTAGAGTAACTGATGTTTTACCAAGTGGAATGACCTATACTGGTCATGTTACAAATAACGGAACATATTCCTCTGGATTATGGAACATAGGAAACTTAGCAGTAGGAGCATCCGCAATCTTACAAATAACTGCTAGAGCAGCAACTACAGGAACATGGACTAATACTGTTAATGTAAGTGCTAATGAAGACGAAACTAACTATAAAAACAATGATGCTTCAGCAGTAGTTAATGTAACAGTTAAACCAGTTACACCCCCAGTTACACCTCCAGTTACACCTCCAACTACTCCAACTACTCCAAGTACACCAGGTACTCAAGTACCTTATGATAACTCAGATGTCTGCTATTATGAACCTGTTGTTGATGAATGTGGAAACCTTATAGGTTATAGACCAGTTTATAAAGAATCAACAACAAGCAGTTCAACTACAACTGGTGGTGCTGTGTACGATCCAAGTATACTCACTAACAGCCCTTATACTTCTACTAATGATTGTGGACCTACTACTTCACAAGGTACAATAGTTAATGGAGTATACTACTCTCCAGGTTCTACATTACCAACCTCATCAAGTACAACAACCACAAGTAGTAGTTCAGCTAGTTATGCTCCTGCTGGTGGTACAATAGTTAATGGAGTATATTACTCTGCAGGTTCTAAATTACCAACAACCACAAGTAGTACTCCATCTTCAAGTAGTTCTTCAAGTGGTTCATCTTCAAGTGGTTCTTCAGGTAGTTCCTCTTCAAGTGGTTCTTCAGGTAGTTCATCTTCAACTAAACCAGCTACAACTACAACTACTTCATCTTCAAGTAGTTCAGCTAGTTATGCTCCTGCTGGTGGTACAATAGTTAATGGTAAATATTACTCTGCAGGTTCTAAATTACCATAATAACTCATTGATGGATAACTATTAAATTTAAAACAAATATCTTTAAGGGAATTTTCAATTCCTATTTTTTATTTTTTTTATTTTTTGAAATATCAAAATTAGCAAATATAGTACGATACCTATTTTTTGACAATATTTATATAGTATAAAATATATAATATTGGTATATGAGTAAAGATTCTAAAGAAGTAGTGGTGCGTCATATTAGTTCTACTGAGCTTAATGATTTGATT
>NZ_LWMT01000027.1 GCF_001639265.1 Methanobrevibacter filiformis | reverse complement strand
ATTTTATATTTTACATATGATTTAAATTAATTAAAAAATAGATAAAAGAATAAAATCTTATTTTTATTAAAATAATTCTTAAAGAAATGAAATTAATACTTATTAATGAATTATAAGTTTAATATTGTTTAAACTAGTATTTAATATTTTTTATTATTAACTATAATAGAAATTATTTATAAATTTAAAATAATAAATTATAAACTAGTAAACTAAAATAATATTTACTATTGATTTTAAAAAAATAACAAAAATCTTCAATTTTAAACTAAAAAAATTTTTTAAAACATTATGTAATGTTTAAAAATTTAAAGGGGTCATGTCATGGGTACGGAATACTTAAAGATAAAAGAAGCAAAAGAAGCTAAAAAAATAATAGACAATCTATTTAATGAACTTTACAAAATTAAATGTGAAGAAATATTATTAGAAAATAGCTATTATCGAATAACATATGATAACATAAAGAGTTCAATAGCTATTCCTCCATTTAACAAATCATTGAAAGATGGGTTTGCTGTTAAAGCCAAAGATACTTTTGGAGCAAGTGATGATAATCCTAAAACATTTAAAATCATTGATACTGTGGAAGCAGGATCATTTAGTGAAAAAACCCTTAAAAATGGAGAAGCTATTGAAATAAGTACAGGAGCACCAGTTCCTAAAGGTAGTGATGCGATAGCTATGGTAGAATATAGTGAAAAGGTGCAAGATGGCCCTGAATCTGAAGTCGCAATATACAAAAGTGTATCCCCCTCCCAAGATATAGCAAAAAAAGGATCTGATATTGAAAAAAATAAACCACTTATATCTGCAAAAACAAAACTTAGTCCAGTTAAAATAGGAGTATTGAGTGCACAAGGATTGAATAAAGTCAAAGTTTATAAAAAACTAGAAATAAGTGTAATATCCACAGGAAATGAGTTATTAACTCAAGAAGACACTATTAATTATGGAAAAATATATGATATTAACACAAACACTATTAAAAATTCAGTGATATCTTGTGGTTGCGAAGCTAAAGTTCAGGGGATTATTAAAGATAACTACAACAAATTAAGAAATAAAATAGAAACTTCACTAAAAACAAGTGACATTGTAATAACTTCAGGTGGAACATCAGCAGGAGTTGGAGATGTTTTAAAAGATGTTATAGAAGATATTGGAGAAGTAATAATTCATGGAATAAGCATTAAACCAGGAAAACCTACTTTAATTGGAAAAGTAAATGGAAAGCTAGTGATAGGACTTCCAGGAAATCCTGTAGGAGCAATAATAGTTTTCAATGTATTTATAGCTCCAAACCTCCGAAAATTAGTAGGGCTAAATCCTGCAGCAAAGAATAAAAAGATTAGAGTTAAACTTTCAAAAAGAATCCATTCATCAAAAGGTAGAGTGCAATATTTATTAATTGAAATTAAAGACAATAAAGCATACCCTATTTTAAAAGATTCTGGAGCAATTAATGCCCTATCCTATGCAGAAGGATATATTAAAGTCCCAAAATCAGTGGAATTAATTGATGCTGATGAAATAGTTGAAGCATATTTATTTTAAGAGTATCTATGAATAGCCTATAGAAATAAATTAAAAAGAAAAGAATAAAGAGGAAAAGTAAAGATGAAAAATAACGAGAAAAACTAAAGATAAAAAATAAAAAGACAATAAAATATATTCACTAGATTAGATTAAAAATAATCATTCAAACTAATAAAATAACTGTAATAATAGAAGAATTCATAAAATAAGAAAAGAGGCATAAAATGGAAATAAAAGAAAAATTAGTAGATGAAGAGAAAATGGCAATCATAAATTACAAAGGAAATGTTGAAGATATGGGAATACTCATAGGAAAACTTTACACATGGGCAGAACTAAATAAAATCAATGTTACAGGACCGCCATTTGCTATATATTATACACTACCTACTACTGAATCACCAGATGATACGATTTATGATATGGGACTTCCACTTGAAAATAATGAAGATTACACTGGAGATGATAAGATACAAGTTGTTGATTTACTTGAACACAAAGTATTATCTGGAATACACAAAGGTCCATATGACACTATAGAAGATAGCTATCAAAAAATGGTGGATTATTCCATAGAAAACGATTATGACATTATAGGATCACCTAAAGAAATTTATTTAAACAGTCCTTATGATGTTGCTCCAGAAGATATACTTGTTGAAATTCAATTCCCAGTTATTAAAATGTAATATTCCATAAACTAATAAATTATTAATTAAGAAAAAATCAATAATTACAGATAAATAATAATTACAGATAAATACTATATAGTAATCATTGCTAAATTAAGGAGTTATGGGAGAGATTAAACATGCCAGCTAATGATGATTTAAGTCCTGAAGAAAAAATACTAAACTTTATGAACAATACCATTTCAAATTATGAAAATATCATATCAATAGAATATAAACCCTGTAGTTTTGGAGATATTATTCATGAATTCGTCGTTAATGTAGAAAAAGGTGTTACCTCTGATGAATATGAGAAAATCCTATTAAAAACAGAAGATTATTGTGAAAAAAATGGTTTAGAAAACATATATGAAAAAAGTAATATTACTGTGATAATTTCAGCAAATAAGGAAGATTAATGAAGATTAATCTATTATCAATCTACGTAATGAATTTTGCAAAAATTTTCAAATTCATTTAAAATTGTAGATTTTAAATTTAGATAATATTTATTAAAATGTTTTTAAAAATGTTTTTAAAATTTCAAAAATAAAATTTTATTTAATTTTATAATTTTTGTCATTTCTCATTGATGACACTATTATTTTAATTTTATTGATAATCTTTTTACAAATATTCTGTCATTTATTATTGATGACAATAATGTAGATATGATTTGAAAAGTCATTAGTAAGAATAGTTAGTAGGAATAGTATTTAAAAAAAGTGAGGCATGATACAAGAAAATCTTTGATTTTCTAAATTTCGAAACCATTGATTGAATACAGTTGAAATATTACACAAAATACGAACTGATAAATATAATAGAAATAAAATATCATGATTATATACATTTAAGTGAAAAAGATTTAATATATTGTCTCAAATCTGATAAATTACAGAAAAATAGCTCAAAAGGTGACATAATAGGAACCAAATTGTCTAAATTAAAAACAAGTGTATAATATAAACTATTAAATTTCGGTTACACTTGAACCATTACACTAAACACGAATTGATATATAATATATTAAATAAATAGATGTAATATTTACAATTAAGAATATTATTAGAAAAAATAATTTTTTTAAATAAAAAGACCATCTGTATTTAATAAAAACCTAAAGAAAAAAGATAGAAAGAGATTAACTAAAAACAACAATTTAATTTAGCATATCAAAATTCGGTTACACTTGAACCATTACACTAAACGCGAACTGATAAAATCAATAAGAAATAAATACTAAAAATATAGAGTTATAATTGAATTTACTGAAATATTTATCTTTAAACTTGATAAATTACACAAAAATATCATAAAAAACCACATTATAGGAACCAAAATAGTGGAATTTCAAAACAACATTATATTAAAGAATATTAAATTTCGATTACACTTGAAATATTACACTAAACACGAACATATAAAATTTATAACAAATACAAGTACAAATCAATATATAATGATAATATATCATCATATATATAATTTTCGGTTACTGGTCTATGTTAATAATATCTATAAAATAAAAAAAGGTAAAAATATAATAAGCAAATGGAAAATTCAATTAAACAAAAAAGTAATACAAAGTAAACAAAGTAAACAATGTAATACAATTTGAATTGTAATTAAGATATTTTAACTAAAAAATGAAAAAAATACTTTGAAATTTACAAAGTTTTATATACGAATTTATACATATTAATACTTGGTTACCAAACATAGCTTATAAGTAATTATAGTTATTTTTTAATTCTCAACGAGCGAGCAACGAGAATTTAGTATAGGTGACCTTAGAAAGAGAGGTGAAATGAAAATTTCATCAATCTTTCTTCAATTATTAGGGTAAACATATAATTCTGATTTATGACTAGTTTTTATATTAATACTTATAATTCTAATTTTATATTAATAATTATAATTTATTGTAGAATATTATAATTTATTATTGAGATTATAGTAAATTTACTTACTATTTATATACTTATTAACTATTTATACAAGAACTAACTATTTATGTAAAAAATAAAAAAGTTAATTGTTTTAATATCAATGAAATATTTTCATGATTATTTAATATAATACCAATACATATGAAGTATAAATAATAAAAAATAGAAAACTTTATATACTGTTAAACCAAATCTATGATTAGTGGTAGTTAAACCACTTATGTTCAAATATATATGATGAGTAGTAAATAATAAATATATTAATAAATATTACCTCCAACTCTAAAAACATAGGTAAAGGAATAAAACATTAAACTGCTCATTATACCTAACTACAAAAACATACAGGGAAAATCTATTTAGATTTTCCCAATCATCCAAAATAATGAATTTTTAGCCTACTTTAATGAATTCTTTAAAATATTATACTACTTTTTTATATGCTAATTTTAAGTATTACTTTTAAGTATTAATTATTTAGTATTATTAATTACCAACAACTCTTAAACTATCAATTGATAATTTAGGAATTATAAATGAACCATATTGTTTTATTTTAGAATCTAATCCTTGACAATTAGATAAAGCATCAAATATATTTCCAGAAATCATAGCTTTTTTGATAGGTTTACATACCTCACCATTTTCAATTAAAAATGCATTGTTTGCTTCAACAGAAAAATCACCAGAAATAGGATTTGCAGTGTGAGCTCCAAGAACATCAGTAGCTAAAAAACCTTTTGAAATATCTTCAATAGCTATTTTTTCATTAAAATCAAAGATAACATTAGAGGTCGAAGAAGATGGAGTGTCTAAATAAGCACCTCTAAAACCATTTCCAGTACTGGTTAAACTTGCTTTGTTGGCATTGTAAATATCATAAATAAAGCCTTTTAAAACACCATTTTCGATTAAAGTTGTTTTTTGTGAAGGAGTGCCTTCATCATCCATTTTAAAAGAAGCTAAACCTCCTTCATAAAGTCCATCATCATAAATAGACAAATTAGGACTTACAATATCTTGATTCACTTTATCAGCTAAAATTGATCGTCCTCTTAAAACATTATCAGAGTTAAATGCACTTATAAAAGCATTTAAAAGCCCTGCTGCAGCATGATAGTCTAATACAACATTCATATCACTGGTTTCTATTTTTGATCCTCCAATTGAATCAATAGCTAGTTTAGAAGTTGAATTTCCAAGTTCTTCAGGATTTAAATTAAACTCATTTGATGAAATAGAATCATAAGCAGTGGATTTTTCACCATTTCTCTCAGCATTTAATGCAATAAAAGAAGAAAAACCTGTGGATTTGTCAGCTACTTCCACATCTTTTGAATTTATGATTAATACCTCAGACATGGATGCAGAAAATCCTCCAGAAGTTATTTCACAGCTATTATCTGTGGCTGAGGCTATGAGTGTTTTCATGAAATCAATAGCCTCATCTAAATCAAAGTTTTCAAATCTAGAATCATATATTCCTTTTACTTCCCTATATTTATGAGTTTCTGCAAAATCAAAGTTTGGATTACAAGCATTCTCTTTTGAATTTTCCAAAGCTTGCTTTGCGGTTTTAGCTATTTCATTTATTTCATTTGTATATGCAAAACCTAATTTATTATTGTTTATAACTCTAATCCCAATTCCAAAATTGAATTCTTCTTTTGCAAAGTTTAAAATCTCTTTTTCACAGTCTAATTCAATAGTATTATCCTTTTCTATATAAATCTCAAACTCATCACATTGTTTAGATACTTCACTTTTTGCTTTTTCTGCTATTTCGTCTATCATTGAATATTCTCCCATATTAGTTAAATTTTAGATTATTTATTTAAATATTACATTATTGATAATTGTTTTAATTGCACTGATACAGGCTTTTTCTGGATTTGTCTGTAATTAACAATAGCTATTGCTTCTATATTACACATAATATCCTTAATTAGAATGATTATTGCTTAAATAATCCTAGTGTAAACCATATCTATGAGCTATATTACATGTTCCTTCTTTACTAACCATACAAGCACCAACAGGATTTGCTGGATTACATGTTTTCCTAAATAGCTTACAATCTTCAGGTTTAGCTATTCCTCTAAGTATTGGGCCACAGATGCATCCATTTGGCTCATTTTCAACATTTTTAACTTCAATATCGAACTTTTCTCTTGCATTGAATTCATTAAATTCTTTTTTGATTTCAAGTATAGAGTTTGGGATTTTTGGAAAACCTCTCCATTCCCTACTTTTAACTTCAAAAACTTCATCTATAACTTCTTGAGCTTTAACATTACCTTCTGTTTTTACTGCACGATTGTATTCATTATCAATTTTAGCTTCACCATTTTTACATTGTCTGAGAATCATGTAAACAGCCATTAAAACATCTAAAGGATTAAATCCTGCCATAGCTTGAGGAATACCATATTTATTTGAAAAAATTTCAAATGGTTTAGTTCCAATAATTGTACCAACATGTCCTGGCTCAATTAATGCATTCAAACTAGTTTCTCCAGATTCAATTAAAAATTCAAGAGCAGGTGGAATCATACGATGAGAAGACAATATTGAAAAGTTTTCAGGAGGCTCAGCTAGTATTTCAGAAGCTGTAGTTGGAGCAGTTGTTTCAAATCCAGCAGCTATGAAAACAACCTCATTATCAAGTTTTTTAGCTATTTCAACCCCATTGTTGATTCCATAAACTATCCTAACATCTGCACCTTCAGCTTTCGCATCATTTAATGAACTATTTGAACCTGGAACTCTAAGCATATCTCCAAAGGTAGCTATTGTAACTCCTTTATCTAATAGTTCCAATGCTTCATCGATTTCACGAGCAGGAACACAACAAACAGGACAACCAGGACCAGCAATAACCTCAACTTCAGGAGGAAGTAATGTCCTAAGACCATTTTCCATTATAGTATGTTCATGAGACCCACAAACATGCATAATCTTAATGGGTGTTGCAATTTTTTCTATTCTACTTATTAATTCTTTAGAAAGATTTTTCATAATAAAACCATGTGATGATTATTAAAGTAAGGATCAATATTTAGATAAGTTAAATATTTCAATTAATATAATTAATAGCTATTTTAATTTAAATAATAGCTATTGATTAATACTAGTAAATGGAAAGCTTGATCAATCCCTATTGCCATCATCATATCCACTGATATTTATATAATATTCTATTCATATTATAATAATCTAATATATCCCAATCATAGAACATAAAAAGCAGGAATATACTTAATAATTGAAATACTTAATAATTGAAATAAACAAAATCCATTAAAACACAATATACTTATATTGATTTTATTATATATTAACTTAATATTAACAAAAACAATTCTTATATTTTAAATAATTAATTTATTAAATAGCTTTTGATCAAACTTTTTCTAAAAGTTTGAAAAATAGTATTAAAAAATTAAAAAAGGATTAATTTTAATATCTCATAAATACTGGAAAAATAAGGTAAAAATCACAGCTGTTAAGTTAAGGATTTTTCATGTTAGATATGTAGTGTGTAATGTTGTGATGTTTTTTGTTTATATTCTTATTTTTCTTTTAGCATGTTTTTTATTCTTGATATTGTTAGTCTTGTGTGTC